>NZ_JBZQJF010000328.1:0-2063 GCF_059905295.1 Mangrovibacterium sp. | reverse complement strand
CCTTTTTGTTTGGCCGGAACGCCTACCATAAGGGCGTAGGGCTTTACATCTTTGGTGACCACTGCCCCTGCGCCAATAAAGGCATATTCGCCAACGGTAACGCCGCAAACCAGAGTGGCATTGGCACCAATTGAAGCTCCTTTTTTAACCCGGGTTTCCCGGTATTCGTTTTTGCGAACAACAAACGAGCGCGGATTAACTACATTCGTAAACACGCAGCTGGGACCGCAAAATACATCGTCCTCCAGGATTACCGAGTCGTAAACACTGACGTTATTCTGTATTTTAACGCCATGGCCAATCACCGCTTTGCCACCTACGTACACATTTTGGCCCAGCACACAGTTGTTGCCAATTTGCGCGCCGCTCATCACATGGCAAAAGTGCCACACTTTAGTTCCGTTTCCAATTTGTGCACCGTCGTCGACGATAGCTGTGGGGTGTATGTAATAGTCAGGACTCATGATTGATATACTCGTTTACGGATTCGCATATAAATTGCACATCTTCTTCGTTCAGGAAAGCATGCATAGGCAAAGAAAGAACTGTTTCTGATAACAGCTCCGATACTTCGAAACGTTCGTCGGGGTTCACGACTCCACCAAAAGCTTCCTGGTAGGGAAGAGGTATCGGATAGTGAACTGCTGTTGGGATTCCTTTTTCAGCCAGGTGCTTTTTCATGCCATCGCGATCGCCCAGGCCAATGGTGAATTGTGCCCAAACGCTCGTTCTGTTTTCGCAAACCTCGGGAAGCATCAGCTTGCCTTTTAGTAGTTCGCGATAGCGGTTGGCCCAATGTTGGCGGGCTGCCACTTCCTGATCGAAATGACCTAACTTTACCCGCAGTATGGCTGCCTGGATCGTATCCATGCGGCCGTTTATGCCAATCATTTTATGGTGATAGCGCTTGATCTGTCCGTGGTTGCGCAGTACGCGAATTTTTTCAGCCAGCTCGGTATTGTCGGTAAAAACAGCACCGCCATCGCCATAGCATCCCAATGGCTTGGCCGGGAAGAAGCTGGTCGTTCCCAACTGGCAAAGCGAACCCGATTTGCGGCCCTGATAAGTTGCCCCAAACGACTGGGCTCCATCTTCGATCACCCATAATCCATACTTTTCAGCAAGGGCATTGATCGCATCGAAATCGGGGCATTGGCCATAGAGTGAAACAGGCAGAATGGCCTTGGTGCGTGGTGTTATTTTGGCTTCTATCTTTTCAATGTCAATATTGAAATCGACTGCCGAAACATCGACAAAAACCGGTATTGCTCCCAGAAAGCGGATCATGCTGGCTGTCGCAATAAAGCTAAAAGCCGGGCAGATCACCTCCTCGCCGGGTTGAAGGTCGAGTGCCATGAGTGCCAGCAACAGGGCATCGGTACCCGAGCTGCAACTGATGGCATGCTTTACACCAACATAGGCGGCTAGCTCTTGCTCCAGCAAGCTAATCTCATTTCCATTAATAAAAGCTGTATCCTGAATAACTGACTGAATAGCTTCGTCAATCTCGGGGCGATAAGCGTTGTATTGTTTTTTTAGATCGCAGAATTCCATGCTATCAACAAATAAGTTTACAAAAATAAGGGAATTCGCGAAAGATGGCTGCCTTTGATCTGATTAATCTTTGGATGCTAAGTTTGTTCGGCAGAGGACTGTTTGTTGGGTTTGTTTTTGGGGAGAATAAGTCCGATGGGGAGTGGCTTTTGCTTTCAACCCGACTTGCATTCTTTTTATGTTTATAGTAACTTGTGAAACAACCCAATACTTTACGCCTGATTGTCCGGTTCCTCATTTCAACGAGATCGCCCCTCTTTTTACCTCAACTTCTGGAAGTGATGTACCCGGTTTGTTAAGATGATGTATATATAATTTCTGAGAATCATAATTGTATTTGCTTTACTTTTGTTAAGTATTCTTTTTATAGCAGCAGGCCTTGCACTAAAAATCACTTATGCATCAGTACTAATCAAAAAAACAGAAATCATATGGCATTAGAGAATTTAATTTCAGTATCATTTTCGGCCGAAGAATTGGCCGAACTGGATAGCCATCTCTCGGCTATT
>NZ_JBZQJF010000327.1:0-2246 GCF_059905295.1 Mangrovibacterium sp. | reverse complement strand
GGCAAGGTTCGCACACTCGATTGGATCGACATTGCAGTGTTTCTGACCTTTATTCTGATCGGACTCGGATTTAACTTTTTCACCTTCCGTGCGCAGATACGCTACCACGTTAAACACCTTGAAGCGTGCTTGTCGGACCTGAATGACAACAACAAGGTAGTTGTAAGCGAACTTATCGAACAACAACGAAAACAGGACCGGGTAAACAAACTGGTACTAATGCTGATACTTGCATTTGGATTTGCACTTTTTGCCATTCTGCTGAAGAAATTTGGGATGTAACTGTCGGGAATCAGCCGGAAATGGATTTGAGTTTTTGGATATAAAAATCATAAAATCAAAGCCATGAAACTAAAAGAACCAAAGAAGATTTTACAAGACATCGGATTGTTTTTTCTGGCGCTGGTGTTTTCAATTGGACTGATGTTTGCCTTCATCGAAATCCCGCAATTGCTTGATAAATTTCTTCAGTCGAATATTGGAACTCCTCAATCTGATCCGGGCTACAATAACGCGAAAATTGAGTTGTTTTTCGAGGTTGTTAAAATTCGCTGGATCGGATATATCTGCCTCGGATTAATCTTTCTGATGATTATTCTTGGCTTCGTCACCAAAAAGAACAGTTTTATATGGATTGGAGGAATTGCGCTCTTCCTTCCTGTTTTTGCCACTTTTGCTTACAGCATGTTTTACCTGGCCGGCCTTGGATTGCTAAACGTGATATTCTTCCCACTGCAGGAAATTTCGCTTTCGATGATTGATCTGGGGAAAGTGGTGTTGATTCCGTATTGGATATTATTGTGGATTGCCAAACTCTTCAACTGGAATGCACATCAATTTTTGATCTATTTGTTTATGATCTCCGGTACGCTGATTTTCGTTTTGGGAGTTTACGCATGGATCAAAGTTCGTTTTGCCAACAACAAGGTGGCCAAACACTGGATTTACAAATATTCGCGACACCCGCAGTATTTGGGGTGGATAATCTGGAGTTATGGATTGATGCTTTTTGGACCGACAGTTAACGACATGAAAAAAAGCTGGGGATGGTATGGAACACTTCCGTGGCTTTTGTCAACAGTGGTAATTATCGGAATCTGTTTTCTGGAAGAATTAAAGATGAGTGAGACTGCCGGCGATGATTACGATGAATACCGCAAAAGAACTCCGTTTTTTTTCCCGGCACCAGCTTTTTTGAAGAAAATCATACAGTTTCCAATGTATTTGCTGATTCGTAAAAATCGTCCCGAAAACCGAAAAGAAATCGGATTGACGCTCACAGTTTACGCTGTTCTTTTAATGGCTTTTTCACTTTTCTGGGTCGACTTTCAGCCGTCCGGAGACCCAAATGCCTTGTCAGCAAAGCCATATGATAAAAGAAAAGCAGATTTGCTGATTACAGATATTACCAGGGAGCAGTCGCGCCGAACCCGATCGTTGCAGCCATTTGCAGAGCTTTTGTCGATGGGATCCGAAACTTATCCGGCATTTTATGAACTCATGGAGTCTCCTGATCCGGATGTTAGAGGATACGCGATTCAGGCAGCCGGTGCCTACAACGTTCCCGAAGCAATCCCAATTCTGATAAATGCCCTGAATGATTCAGTGTCCGGAATAGTGGAAGCGGCAGTTAGAAGTTTAGGGAGTTTAAAGGCAGCGCAAGCAGAGGATGAACTACTGGAGATGTTAAACGCTGATAATAAGAGGGTCAAAGCCAATGTTTTGCTTGAAACGCTATCGAATATTGGTTGCGAAGAAATCATGCCTTATCTCGAAGAAAGCCTTGACGATGATTTCTGGTATTATCGGGCATCAGCCTTGAAGTCAATGATGAGAATTGATCTTGAAAAAGCTAAACCCTACCTGTATAAGCATTTGGAAGATGAAGATTCGAATGTACGCCGCGAAGTGGTGTACATGCTGCTTGATTCATTACCTGCCGACGCTGTTCCCTATCTTGAAAAAGTCATTGATGATGAAGACTGGGATGTTCGGTTTTATGCCAGACAAGCCATAAAAGAGATCAACAAAAAAACGAAGTAATGCCATATAACTAACAATTTAAAGCCATGAAAACAGTTTTTAAACTATCGTATGTGCTGGTATTGTCTGCTTTTTTGTGGGCAACAGCAGCCGGGCAGGCGTTAAAAGACCTGCCGGAAACAGAAACTTTTGCCGTTGAAATAAACGGTGTGCTTTGCGGTTATGCCGAATCGGAAATTACCAGTACCCAGGTTGATGGTCAG
>NZ_JBZQJF010000326.1:0-2127 GCF_059905295.1 Mangrovibacterium sp. | reverse complement strand
TTTTGGTGCCTATGTGAACAGGGAATCAGAAAAGGCGAAGAAAGCCGGGGTGAACGTGATTTCACGAAAACATCGGTCGATGTACGATGCAGCGGAGGATCTGGCAAACTATATGCTTGAATTTGCCAAATTAGATCGGCGGGAACGCATTGTTCAACGGAATCACATTGTTGAATCATCATACATGTTCGACTGGGACGAGCTTGGCCGTCACTATGACGAAGCATATAAGCATGCTTTGATCAGTGAATAGGTTTTCCTGAAAAGAATGAAATAAAAAACGGCAGCTTTTTTTAAGCTGTCGTTTCTTCTTCAAACTGATGAACCAGCTGAGCATATTTCCCTCTCTGCTTAATCAATTCGTTGTGGGTACCGCGTTCAATGATTTGTCCCTCCTCCAGTACTAAAATCTGATCCGAGTTTTTAATGGTGCTCAGGCGGTGGGCTACGGCAATCACTGTTTTGGTGGCAAAAATGTTGGCAATAGCCTGTTGAATGTATTGTTCAGTTACCGAGTCAACAGCGCTCGTCGCTTCATCGAGAATGATGAGTTCGCTGTTGCCGCAAATGGCACGGGCAAACGAAACAAGTTGGGCCTGTCCTTTTGATAGGTTGTCGCCATTATCCTGAATGACAAAATCGTATTTGTTTGGAAGATCTTGAATAAACCGGTCCGCATAAACGAAACTGGCTGCTTTTTGAATGTCATCCGGACTAATGCCCCGACGTCCAAGACCGATGTTAAAAGCTACCGAGTTGTTAAACATGAAAATATCCTGCTGCATGACTGAAACGGATTCGCGCAATTGCGATAGTGAAATGTCTTTCAACTCCTGTCCGTTTACTGTGATTGATCCTCGATAGCCGGTATAGGTTTTTGCCAGTAGCTTAATGATGGTTGATTTCCCAGAGCCTGTTGTTCCAACCAAGGCTAATCGGTCGCCTTTATTTAGCTTGAATGAAACATCTTTCAGCACATCGGGGCCACCAGAAATGTAGCTAAAGTATACATGGCTGAATTCAATATCGTGTAAGGCAATTGGCTGTGGGGTGGCTTTGCTGTCCTGCAAATGTGGTTCTTCCACGTCTTGCTCATACAGTTCGCTAACATGTTCCAGGGCCGACAATGCTCGCTGGATTGTTGATATTTGCTGGGCGAACTGTTTCACCGGGATGAACAAGCGTTCCAGGGTTGTGATGAAAACAATCAGCACCCCAATGGTGAATGCCTGGTTCCAAATCTGGATTGCTCCGTACCAAAGTATTAGTGCAGTAGCGACCGACGTGATTCCTTCAACAATCGAATAAAGAGCGGAGTCGTATACGTTTGAGTGATTCTGAGCATCGCAAAAATCTTTATTGAGTTGATCGAATTTACGAAAAGCTTCCTCTTCGGCAGCATAAAGCTGAATGGTTTTCATGCCGTTCAACGATTCCTGAAGGTAAGCTGCTGATTTGGCTAAGCTTGTACGTGAAGCATTGTAGGCTACCCGGATTTTTTTTCGCAGATATCGCATCGCCAGAATGATTAACGGGACCACCAGCAATAAGACCAATGTGAGTTGCCAGTTGAGGTAAAACAGGTAGCCAACAAGAGCCAGTGTTTTAATACTGTCGGACAACAACCCAAGTATACCGGCTGCGAACGATTCGGAGATAGCCTCCATGTCGCTGGTTAGGCGCGATAAGGTTACTCCAATTGGTTTCTTATCAAAATAGCTTAACGGAAATCGCAGTGATTTGGCGAACAACTGACGACGAATATCGACAATTGCCATTCCTCCTGCCTTGGAAAATGAGTAGCTGTAAATTCCATCGAATAGCAGGTTCAGGAAGAGGACCAGCGCCAGCAAAATGATCTGAACTTTCAACCCTGACACATTGCCGGGCAGGATGTAGTTGTCGATAATATTCTCGACCAGCCAAAGGAACAAGATCCCGGCAACGGCGGTGATCGGAATTGAAAAAATACTGAAAGCCAGCCATTTTTTGTGTGGTACAAAGTAATGTCCAAAGCGCCGAAGCAACTGCCAGTCGTTACTTTTGAAAAAGTTCTTATTTTGTTTTGCCATTGTTGTTCGTGCTTAATGTTCTTTTTGAAGTTTCGCAATTTCCCGGTAAAAGTCT
>NZ_JBZQJF010000325.1:0-7240 GCF_059905295.1 Mangrovibacterium sp. | reverse complement strand
GTCATTCAGCGTGATGACAAGACCGGTATTTTTGCGACAGGCCACAACTCGGCCATCCAGATTCCGGGAACAGATGAATGGTACCTGGTGTACCACCGCTTCAGTTATCCGAATGGTGTTAAGATGGGCCGCCGTGGTGGTTTCCACCGCGAGGTTTGTATCGACAAGCTGGAGTTTGATGCTGATGGAAATATCATGGAGGTTAAACCGACCTTCAAAGGAATTGATCCTGTGAACTAGGGATGATTGAATTGGCCTTCACCCCGTTTTTTTGAGCAGGAAGGCTGTGGGGAGCGCTTGAATTTGAAATAAATACAAACAAGATGGATAACGACCGCAGGAGTTTTTTGAAGAAGGCATGTGTTGCAGGAGGATGTTTCTGTGGTTTCTCTTTTCTGGCTGGACAGAAGGTTGAGGCCGATAATAACCCGGAGGCAGCGGATGCACAGAAGAAGCTGATGCAGGAATGGATCTCTGTTCTCATGGTTAGTTTGGATGACCAGACGGATGAAAATCTGTCACGGGAAATCATGAAAAGTTGTGCGAGAGCACACTACGACCAGTTGAAGATGGATGAAGTTTTGCAGCCTTACGAAGGCGAATTGGAGAAGTACATCAGTTTTCTGGAGGATAGCTGGAATTGGAAAGTCGATTTCGACCAGGAAAACGGTATAATTTATGCTGATGAGAATAAAAGTTTTTGTGTTTGCCCGATGGTGAATCATGAACAGGGACTAAACACCGGGGTGTTGTGTTATTGTTCCGAAGGATTTGCCGAGTTGATGTTTTCCAAGGTTGCCGGTCATCCCGTTCAGGCAACGGTTATCTCGTCAATTCACCGAGGCAACGATCACTGTAAATATCAAATCAAATTATAAACAAAAATGAAACTTAGAAATCTAATCGTCTTTTTAGGCTTGCTGCCATTTGCTGCTTTTGCACAACAGAAGCAGGGAATAGAAGCATTTCAGTTGTCCGAAGTGCGCTTGCTCGACAGCCCGTTTAAAAAGGCCATGATGACCGACATGAACTACATGCTGGCTTTGGATATGGACCGCTTATTGGCTCCGTATTTGAAAGAAGCAGGATTGAAACCGAAAGCTGAAAATTACGGTAACTGGGAAAATACCGGGCTGGACGGCCACATTGGCGGACATTACCTGTCGGCATTGGCGAAAATGTATGCTGCTACCGGCGACCAGCGGATGAAGGACCGCATGGATTATATGTTGTCGGAACTGAAGCGTGCTCAGGATGCAAACGGCGATGGCTATTTGTCGGGCGTGCCCGGGGGAAAAGCCATGTGGAAGGAGATTTCGGAAGGAAAGATTGAGGCCAGTTCTTTTAGTTTGAACAAGAAATGGGTACCTCTCTATAATATTCATAAAATCTACGCCGGTTTGTACGATGCCTATGCTTTTGGTGGTAGCGAGGAAGCTAAGGAGATGTTGATCAAATTAACCGATTGGGCCATTCATCTGGTGAAAAATCTGTCAGATGATCAGATTCAGGATATGCTTCGCAGTGAGCACGGCGGATTGAACGAGATTTTTGCCGATGTGGCAGACATTACAGGCGACCCAAAATACCTGAAGCTGGCCAAGCAGTTCTCGCACCGGGCGATTTTGGATCCGCTGATCAAGCACGAAGATCACCTGACCGGGCTGCATGCTAATACGCAGATTCCGAAAGTGATTGGTTTTAAACGTATCGCAGAGGTGGATGGAGACCAGTCGTGGGCTGATGCAGCGCGCTATTTCTGGGAGAATGTAGTTGATAAACGCACCGTTTCTATTGGTGGAAACAGCGTGCGTGAACACTTCCATCCGATTGATGATTTCAGCTCAATGATTGAGAGTGAACAAGGTCCGGAAACCTGCAATACCTATAACATGCTGAAGTTGACCAAGCACTTGTTTTTGAGCGATCCGGAAGTAAAATACATGGATTACTATGAGCGGGCTTTGTACAACCATATTCTGTCAACCGAAGAAATTGATCATGGTGGTTTTGTATACTTTACCCCGATGCGTCCGGGACATTACCGGGTGTATTCGCAGCCGCAAACCAGCTTCTGGTGTTGCGTTGGTTCCGGAATGGAAAATCACACTAAATACGGAGAGCTGATTTATGCACATTCGGGTGATGATATTTACGTCAATCTGTTCATCCCATCAACCTTGAAATGGGCAGAAAAAGGATTGGAACTAAGCCAGGAAACAAAATTCCCGGATGCCGAAACCAGTACCTTGACCATCAACCCAAAGAAGAAAAGTGAATTTACGCTGTATATCCGTTATCCGAAATGGGTTGAGGCAGGAGCATTGAAAGTTACGGTAAATGGCAAGGAGGTGGAATTTGAGGCAAGTCCGGGCCAATATGTGGCTTTGAAACGCAAATGGGAAAAAGGCGATAAAGTGGAGTTGACTTTGCCCATGCGAACAACAGTTGAGCAGCTGCCTGATGGCGAAAGCTACTATTCAATTTTGCATGGCCCGATTGTGCTGGCTGCTAAAACCGATACCACCAATATGGTTGGTTTGTATGCTGATGATAGCCGCGGTGGGCATATCGCCTCAGGACCCAAATATCCGTTGAATGAGATGCCTGTTATTGTTGGCTCTGCCGATCAGATACCCTCGATGGTGAAACCGGTTGCTGGTGAGCCGATGACTTTCACATTGGATGGTTTGTATCCCGATAAATATAAAGATTTGAAGTTGATTCCCTTCTTCCGGGTACAGGAATCACGCTATGTCATCTATTTTAAAGTGGTGAGCAAAACGGATCTGAAAAGCATGGAAGAAAAAATGGCTGCTGAAGATGCCTCCCAAAAGGCTTTGGAAGAAGCAACAGTTGATATGGTATTCCCGGGAGAGCAACAGCCGGAATCTGATCACTTCATTCAGTCTGAAAACACCAACTCGGGAGTGAACCAGGGAAAACACTGGCGCGATGCGACTGGCTGGTTTAGTTATCAGTTGAATAACAAGAATGGGGAAGCCGGTAAACTGCGGATTATGTATTATGGACTGGATAACGGGCGTACTTTCACAATTAGCCTGAATGGTGAAAAGTTAGCTGATGTGACCTTGGATGGAAGTAAAGGACCCAAATTCTTTACCGTTGATTACAATATTCCTCAGGAAATTCTGGACAAAGCCGATGGTCAGCTTCGTGTAAAGTTTGAAGCTGCTCCGGGCTCTGTTGCAGGTGGAATTTATGAAGTTCGTCTGATGAAAAAATAATCTTAAATATTTCAGATTGAAATAGAAGCCCGGCATTAGTCGGGCTTTCTTTTTGTAGCTTTAACGCAATGAAAACAAAGACAGAAATGATGGATTTTAAAACATTGGCAGGTGATCGTTACGCAACTAAAAAGTACGACCCGAGCAAGAAAATATCAGATGAGCAGGTTGACGAATTACAGGAGATTTTACGATTAAGCCCTTCATCAATCAACAGTCAGCCCTGGCGTTTTACCTTTGTGAGCGATCAGAAACTGAAAGAAAAATTGGCCCCTTTTTCATTTCACAATGCCAGCAAAGTGAAAGATGCCAGTCACATTGTCGTATTCAGTGTAATCGATAATCTGGAAAAGTTCGAAAGCCAGAATATTGCAGCTTTGCCAGAAGGAGCAATTGCGTATTACAACAACAACATTAAACCCGGAACCGAGGAGCAAATTAAAGCATGGATGGCCCATCAGGTATACCTGTCGCTGGGCTTCTTTTTGAGTGGTGCGGCAGCACTTGGCATTGACTCAACCCCGATGGAAGGGATTAATATGGCAGAATATGATCGGATCTTAGGGGTAAAAGATTACAAAACCTTGTTTGCGGTGGCTTTGGGCTATCGCGATCCGGAAGACTTCAATCAACCCTCTCTTAAACCGAAGTCTCGGATTGAACGGGAGAAAGTTATTTACTCGATATAACAGGAAACCCCGGTATAGACCGAGATTTTTTTGCAAACATTTGTCAATCTTTTTGTATTCAGATCTTTCTATTTTTAGCGCTTCTTGGAAAAAATTAACCTGAAAATAGATAATCATGAAAAAATGGCTAACGCTTGCTGGCTTGGCTTTGCCTTTTTTAGGCCTGGCTCAAAGTATTGATCAGCAACAACTGGAAACAATCCGATCGAGTTTTGTGAAAGACAACTACACGGTAGGGATGCAAAATGCACTTTCCTCGAACCCAATTACGAAACTGGCCTGGAGTCGCGAAAATGAAGGGACTACAGACCATTATTTTACCTATCGGGTTGATGTTTCGGGCATCACTAATCAGAAAAGCTCCGGCCGTTGCTGGTTGTTCACTTCGTTAAATGTTTTCCGCCCGATGGCAATGAAACATTTCAATGTGGGCGAATTCGAGTTTTCGCAGAACTACCTTTATTTCTGGGACCTGTTCGAAAAAGCAAACCTGTTTCTGAATAACATTGTAGCAACTGCCGATCGTGGTTTCGATGATGAAAAGGTACGCTGGTATTTCAGCTCTCCTGTTGACGACGGCGGACAGTGGATCAACTTTGTGAACCTGGCAAACAAATACGGTCTGGTTCCGCGCGAGGCGATGGAAGAAACTTATTCGAGCGATAACACGGCCTGGATGACTAAGCTGCTTAAACGGAAACTTCGTGAACAGGGGCTTGAGTTGCGCGATATGAAAAACGGTGGTAAGAGCGACAAGGACATTGAAGCCCGCAAGGTGGAAATGCTAAGTGTTATTTACCGCATGCTGGCTTTAAACCTGGGCGAACCTCCTGTTCAGTTTGAATACCGTTACAAGGATAAAGACGGCAAACTGGCTGAAGCGAAAACGTACACCCCGAAATCGTTTATGAAAGAAGTGCTGGGCGATATTCAGCTGAGCGATTATGTGATGTTGATGAACGATCCGACCCGCCCGTACTGGAAACATTACGAAGTGGAGAATTACCGGAACGTGCAGGAAGGCGAAAACTGGCACTATGTGAATCTTCCAAACGAGGTGATCAAACAGTTTTGCATCGAGTCGATAAAAAATAACGAGGCCATGTATGCTTCGTGCGATGTGGGCAAACAGTTGCGCCGCGACTTTGGCGTGCTGGATGTCGATAACTTTAACTACGACGCAGTTTACGATGTACCTTTCAAAATGAATAAGGCCCAACGTATTGAAACCAAAGATAGCGGCTCGAGTCATGGTATGGCCTTGATTGCCGTAGAAGTGGATAAAGATGAAAAACCGCTGAAATGGCAATTCGAGAACAGCTGGGGCGTTACCGCCGGCGAAAAAGGCTACCTCACCTTTACCGATCGTTGGTTCGACGAGTATATGTTTCGAATTGTGGTCAACAAGAAATACGTTAGCCAAAAGGTGTTGGATATTTATGGCAAAAAAGCCGAAATGCTTCCACCTTGGGATCCGATGTTCTAGGAAAGAAGTTATTAGAAATACAGAAGGGCGCCTGATTAGGTGCCCTTCTGTATTGATGGTTGTTGGATCGTTTGTTGTTGGTGGGTCAATCAATTCGGTTATAAACTTCCTTGAGTTTCCAGTTGGGAGCTTGTTCGCCATCCTTAATAACCGGGCCTGATATTTCCCATTTATCCTTATCGAGCTTACTCTTGAAAGTAACTGATTTCCCAATTTGGTCCGTATTTGAAAAATAGTTGAGGTGTTCTGTGTAGGTATTATCTGTCAGATCATAGGTTCCTCCGTTAAACATACTTGACTCCATGTTTGCACCCTGTTTGATTGTTGCAAAATGCGTTTTATTAATCACTTTTATTTGAGATGCAGCCTGGTCACCGGAGAGAATGAAAGTTGTGTCAGGTGTACTGAATTCGAGGTAGCTTGCCTGCCAGGTTCCTTCAAGCGGGGCTTGTGCAGATACCGGATTGGCATAAATACAAAGAGAAAATAGAAAAATAGTAAGTAATGATTTGATCTTCATAGTGAATCCTCCTGGATTTAAGTGAATGAATTAGAAGGGTTGAAAGGTTTTGGTTAGTAATTTCGGATTTGCTCTTGGAAAGCTGGTTTGTTACTAGTGAGGCTGAAGTTCTTTTAAAACCGCAATCATCTCCGGAACAACATCCGTATGATGATGGACAATCTTCCAGCTCCCGTTTTCCTTGCGGTAAACATTAGTGACCCGAACATCTCCCGAAGTTTGGGTACCGGCAATTTTAAACTCCGCTTGTTCTACTCCGGTTTCGTAGGCCAGGTTGGCCTCTGCCCAAATCACCTGCTCTTTCAGAACCACATTCCCGTCGCTGGATACTTGTGCAACCTGATCCCAAGTGTTCCAAACCTCTTCCCAACCTAACTGGCGGCCGCCAACCGGGTGCATGGTGCTCACTTCTTCGCTGTGCGACCAGATGTCTTTCAGGGCTTGAGCGTCGCCGTTAACCATTGAGTTTAACGCGGCATAAAAGGCATTAGACGCTTCGCGTACTTCTTCTTCATGTGCCATAGTTTGTACTCCTTTCTTTTGTGTTCCAGAGTAGCTTACTGCAATTGTGATGAGCTAGTTACAGAAATAGTGTTAAAATAAGATATAAAAGTCTTTTAATTTTGTGCGGCTTCCTGTTCTCTTTAAGTTTGGTGCTACTTTAGCCCAATCAAATCTGCAATCCAGTGAATAAATGCATAGGCAGGAGCTCCAACCAGGCAATCGGGACAATGGCTAAAGGTGAAGAGGCAGTCAACCAAATCGGTGAACATGTGAAACAGCAGCCCGATTCCAATGATGTTGAAAGGTTTGCGAAAGAACAATAAGACGACATAGCCAGCTATGGCGTAGTAGGAGTGTAGCGGATGAAAACCAATGCTGCACCGGTTAGCCTGGAAGATTGGTGTTGCCAGCAAATGATCCAGATCGACCAGCATAGTTAAAAGAAAGATGAGGTAGACTTTCTTCCATTCTTTCCGAAAGAAGAGCCAGGCAATGAGTGCCGGGAAGACCAGGTGTAGAAAGTAATGAATGAATGGTTGCATGGCTGCTCGCTGGTTTGTCTTGTTTTGAAATTGTTGTTGAAGTTCGGAAAATGGAGCCGCAAGTTATTGAAATTAATTCAACTGTCACCAAAGCCTTTTTGTGGTTTTTTCTATCTTCCCGCCACCAAAAAACAAAAAACAATGCAACGAAAAGTCTATTATTTGTCGACCTGCGATACATGTAAACGAATTATGAAGGAAGTTGGCGTGGACGACAGCTTTGAACAACAGGATATTAAGTTTAGCCCCGT
>NZ_JBZQJF010000324.1:0-5304 GCF_059905295.1 Mangrovibacterium sp. | reverse complement strand
CCGTAGTCTAATTTGTTTTGTTCTTCGGTTACATTGTCGAATAATGAAATTACAACAATAATAACAGATAGGATTACAAACAGAATAAATGAAAGCAGTAAAAAATGCGGCCAGAAATCGTAGTCATCTTTCGGGAACACCCATAAATAAAAGACTCCAGTACCTAAACTAATAATTGTACCAACTGACAAAATGAAGTTGGCAGCTTTACGGGTGGTGCGTTTCCATAGTACACCAAACAAGAAAACGACAGCCATTGGCGGCGCAATAAAACCTAAGATAGCTTGAAAAACATCAAATAAATTCAATCCTTTTATGCTATCAATTGCCAAAGCAAAGATCACGGCAATTGCTGCCCCAAGGACGGTTACCATTCGACCAATGTAAACGATTTCTTTTTGATTGGCACTCGGACGAAATTTCTTCACATAAATATCCATGGTAAAAACGGTACTGAGAGAATTGAGTGCAGAGTCAATGGTACTGACCAAAGCTGCAATTAACACAGCCATCACCATCCCGATCATTCCGGATGGGAGAAGACGGGTAACCATCGTCATATAAGCCTCGTCAGGGTTCGAGAGATTTGGGAACAGCACAAAACACGTAATTCCGGGAATAATGAAAAGTGCCACATCCAATATTTTCAGCCAACCTGTAAAATTAGCCCCAAGCTGTCCTTGTTCCAGGTTTTTAGCTCCCAGCACCGATTGCACCATCGATTGGTCGGTACACCAGAACCAGACTCCCATTACGGGATACCCAAGCACAATAGCCAGCCACGGGTAATTCGCATCGTTCATTGGCAATAATAAATTCCAATAACTACCGGGGGTGTGCTCAAAAACAGCCATTGGTCCTCCCGCTTTCATAACACCAACGACGGTTAGGATCAGCGAAACAGCAATAAGCAGCACCATCTGGAAAACATTGGTATAAGCAATTGCTTTCAGTCCACCGGCAATCGTAAAAAAGCCGGCAATACAGACCAGAATGATCACAGAAATCCACAATGGTAAATCCAGAATTTGCCCTACGAGTATTCCACCGGCAAAAAGCGTTAGTGCTAACCAGGAAATTAATATGGTAGCAAGGGTGTACCAGGCCAGAATGGTGCGCGTCGATTGTCCAAAACGCTTTCCCATAAATTCGGGAAGTGTTTGAACATTAGCCCCCAGATAACGAGGCGCAAATACCAAGCTTAGTAAAAGAATAAACACAAAGGCATACCAGCCAAAGTTTCCGGCAACAATACCGGTTGTATATCCAATACTGGCCGAGGCAATAAGCATTGACGGGCCAACATTGGTTCCCCACATGGTTAAGCCAATGCTTGACCAGCCTAATGTTTTTCCGGCAAGGAACAGGTTTTCATCTTCATCTCGTTTTTTTACAAAACTGACCCAATAACCGATTCCAATAAGTACAATTAAATAAATAACGACAACAACGAAATCGATTGGGTTCAGGTAACTATAAATACTCTCCATTTTAAAAGTTTAGGTTTAATTAGGTAATTTTATTTGTTTAGTCAGGTAATCTTGTCTAGCAGGTCTTTCACTTTAACGGGTTGTCCGGTTTTCAGTGATTCTTCCATGGCTTTCATTACGGCCACAGTACCAATCCCCTCTCGAAGATCCGGGTAAGCTGTTTCTCCACTTTCGAGGCAATCAGCATAGTATTCCAGGTAATTTTGGTATTCTCCGGCATGATGCGATTTTCCTTCAAACCGGAAATAATGCTTCAGTTTATGCTCCCAGGTGATGATACGCTCCTCCCCTGTTTTATCGGTGATCGCGTAACGCAAATCCATATAATCTCCTTGTGAACATCCTTCAGTACCACGAAGAATACAGGTCATTTCGCTTTCACGTTGAACAGGTTGAATCGGGCAGGTATAGGTTCCGCTTACGCTGGCAATACGTCCGTCTGATGCTTTAAAAATGAAATGCATTGTATCTTCATTTTTTAGCCCTCCTGCTTGTCCGTTTGAACTAAGCATGCCGTAGCCCATCACCTCCTCAATACCGGGTAGATACCAGCGTACCAGGTCAACGGGGTGACTAAGTCCACCATAAAGCCACTTAAAGCTTTTTTCCAAAGACCAACCTTTGCCCAGGAACCAGCGATGATCAGCATTGTAGTTAGCCTCAATGGTTACCAGTTGGCCAATTTCTCCAGCCACAAAGTCTTGCCGCTGCTTTTTCATTGGCTCAAAGAATCGAGAGCTTTGACCAACAAAAACCTTCTTGCCCGTTTCCTCGCTTATGCGCAATAACTCAGCAGCATCGGCCAAATCATCCAGCAACGGCTTCGTACAAACAACATGTTTCCCGGCTTGCAAAGCCATCTTAATATGCGTTGCATGCAAATGATCCGGTGTATAAATGCCAATTACATCTATTTCCTGATCATCCAGCATCTCCTGGTAATCAAGTGTATAATTTTCAAAATCGAACTCCTTGCAGCGTTGCTGGCACAAGGTCTCATTTCGGTCGCAAATGGTTTTCAATTGCCATTTTTCACTCTTCAGGGCTGCCGACATCGTGCTTCGGCCTTCCCCTAATCCCAAAATTCCAATTCGAAGCATATTCTTTAGTTTTCAGTTAAAAGTTTATAGTTTCAAGTTTTCAACGATACTTTTCTACGATTTTAAGGGCAGCCTCAATATCCCGTTCATTCTTAAAATCAACATTGATATGCAATCCCTGGTTGCCAACATTATCCAACAAAGGCTCCAACTCATCCAAAGTGACCCAGTTGGCCATAATTGATTTTCCACCGGCCAAAATCCGTTTATAAAGATCGTACCAGCATGGATCTCCTCCCTGCGGTTCACCAACTCCGGGAGTCCATTGAATCGCATTTAGCTCGTCAATTTCGAGTATAGCATCCAGGTGGCGCTGAGCTCCCACTCCATCGAGATGATAAAGCGTATAATCAATTTTCGAACATTGTTCCTTGATATAGGGCAAAACGAACTGGCGGTAATCATCTTCCGAGATCATGATTGAAATGTCAGATTGTAGTTTGGAAACCCGTCCCGGAGCCCACAAAGAGAAATAGCAGAAAGTACTCTCGTCACCCTCGCGGATGATATCGTAAATCCGGTCGTAAACCTGGAAATACACGTCATTGATTTGCTGCAACTGCTGAGCGAGTTCTTCCGGCTGCATAATCATATCCATCAATACGTCCTGTGTACCACGAATACTGGCCAACACATCCAGCCCTTCTACTAAATCGGGACAACCAACATAGTAATTACCCTTCGCATTAGTTTTACAGGCCTTCAGCAGATCAACATGAAGTTTCCACATCGGGTGATTTTCATTGAATGTGAGATCCATCTCTGTTCCCGGCTTATGGCGAATCCAAATGGTATCATCACCACCGTCTAACTCGGCACCCATCAATGCCGCCAGCGATCCCGGGCCCAGGTGTGTGTTGGCAACAGGAGGAATATCGGCCAGAAACGAACTGCGCGAAAGCTGATAATTTAAGTTATCAGCCCGCCATTGCGGGTCGAACCAGTATTGTTTTAAATCTTTTGCAGGTGTTGGTGCTGCAACCGCAGCATGAGGTGATACACCTTCCTGTAAGTGTTCCCACATACTTAGAACAATACCTTTACCATGCCACCAATCGGTATAATGTTTTTTCGATTCTTCCCAGTTTGCTTTCCAGGTTTTCATAGTTTATTTTGTTTGATTCAGGTTAAATTTCGTTTTTCATATTTAGGACCGGAGCCAACAAGCTACTTCCTAATCCGGCATAAGTATCATCGAATTTCAGTTTGACCGTTTTAGTCAGGTCCATCTCATCCGTATTGCTTACAGGAAACGGATAAACCGAAATTTCGGCTCCCTGCTTCACCCAAACCGGCATTTCATCCAACGGACATTCAAAATCCTTCAGCCATTGGTTACCCTCAAACTGCAATCCGCTAAACAGGTTGATCCAGCTTCCATCCGGTAAGTAGACTGATCGTTTGTTATCACTATTCATCACCGGAGCAACGAGCATATCATCACCGAAATAGTATTGATCGTCGATGTGCCAGCACATTTTATCATCAGCATGATGGAAGATTAATGCCCGCAAAACAGGATATCCGGTTTGAGAGGTTTTCTCGCTTTGCTCCAGCAAGTAAGGAATTAACGCATAGCGCAATTTCAACCATTTACGTACAATATCGGCAACAGCAGGAAACTCGTAGGGCTCTCGTTTGGAAGTTCCGTGGTAACGCAGGTGCGACGAGAGAACACCAAACTGCGTCCAACGCACATACAGGTCATCAGGCACAACTGAGTTCATAAAATCTGGCACACTGTGGAAACCAGGCACATCGTGGCTCCAAAAGCCAAAGCCTGACAAACCGAAATGCAAACCGCCTTTCAACGAACCGGCTAAACCATCCCATGAGCAGGCAGAATCACCGCCCCAATGCAAGGGATATCGCTGACAGCCTGACCAACCGGCCCGAGCCCAAACAATCCCATCACCGGTTACTTCCTTGGTCACCTCATAAGCGGCCTTTTGGTAAAGCAACGCATACAAATTATTCAACTTAGCCGGCTCCATTCCATGATATTTAGCCTGCATATGAATGTCTTCGCCAAAATCGGTTTTGATACAAAGCACACCCAGTTCCAATAATTCGCGCAGCAGATTTTTATACCATTCAACAGCTTTAGGATAGGTAAAATCAATCGTTCCGGCATAATCGAGAGCACTGAAATTGGAGCCTCCCTGCTTTTCCGATTTTTCCAACAAGCACATGTACTTATTTGCTAAAGCTTCATCATGTTGCTCTGCATCGGCAGCAATATAGGGCATCTGCCACAAGCTCACTTTGTAGCCATTCTTCCGCAGATTCTGCACAAATCGCTTGGGATCGGGAAAACGCTCCGGATTGAACTTCCATTCGCAGAGCCAATCGGTTCGAAACCAGCCGGTATCCAGATGAATAACATCACACGGGAAATCTTCCTGACGCATGCGGTCACAAATTGTATTCACCTCCTCTTCGGAGAAATAAGTCATTCGGCTCATCCATGTTCCGAAACTCCACAAAGGAAGCATCTGCGGAAAGCCGGTGAGACAGCGATAGTTGTATAAAATCTCCTCGGGAGTATCACCACCAATTAAGAATACATCCAGCAAAGGTTCTTCGCTCATTAGCTGAACAGAACGACTGGAATGATCGGCCACGGAGAATTTAGAATGCGCCGTGGTATGCATAAAAATACCGTACTTTCGACTCGACAGCAGGAATGGCACATTCTTATAAGTTCGACGGTT
>NZ_JBZQJF010000323.1:0-16217 GCF_059905295.1 Mangrovibacterium sp. | reverse complement strand
CTGTTAATGGTTTCATTATCCAGTTGCAATCCGTTAACAGTATTCACCACTTTATGAATTGGCATACCGTGACGAAGGATACCTGAAATCAGTTTTGCATAGTTCCAGAATACCGGGTTGAACTTATACGACAATCCTTCGATGGTCGTTTTGTAACCACGCTTATTGCAATATTGGAAGTCGTATCTTGAATTTCCTTCTTCGTCGCGACTCTTGATGATTTTTCCTTCTGTTACTGAACGAGGCAACAAAATACCATCTTCATCATCCTGCAAACCGGTAAAGATCTCGTAAGGCTGATCACCAACTAAGCCAATGAAGGCAACCCACTTTTCTTTATTGTTTTGGAAGCGTACAACTTCAGCATCCAGTTCTTCCGGGCGCTTAGTCGGGAATCCGGTAGTCAACTCACTACCTTTATCTTCTTTTTTGTTTGAAATCAGAACACCCGAGCGAGAACCATCGCGGTAAACAGTTACCCCTTTACATCCACTTCTCCAGGCTTCGAAATAAAGCTTTCCTACCAAATCTTCTTCTACATCAGCCGGCAGGTTTATGGTTACACTGATAGAGTGGTCAACCCATTTCTGAATACGACCTTGCATACGCACTTTATTCAACCAGTCAACATCGTTTGAAGTAGCTTTATAGTAAGGTGATTTTTTCACCAGCTCCTCCAGTTCTTCCTGTTCGTAGTGCTTTTTAATTTCAATTCCATTGGCTTTCATCCAGGTGATGAATTTATGATGGAATACGGTATATTCTTCCCAGCTATCGCCAACTTCGTCAACAAAGTCTACCCGAACGTTCTTATCATTCGGGTTTACCTTACGGCGACGTTTGTAGACCGGCATGAAAACAGGCTCAATACCTGAAGTTGTTTGAGTCATCAAGCTCGTTGTTCCGGTAGGAGCAATGGTCAACAAAGCAATATTACGACGGCCATATTTTACCATCTCCTGGTAAAGAGCCTCATCTTGCTGACGAATGCGGTTGATCATTGGATTATTCTTTTCACGTTCCGGATCGTAAATTTTAAACGCACCACGCTCTTTAGCCATATTTACCGATGAGCGGTAAGCTTCAACAGCGATAGTCCGGTGTATTTCTTCACTGAAATCTGTTGCATCGTCGGTTCCGTAGCACAAACCTAAGGCTGCCAGCATATCACCTTCAGCAGTAATACCTACGCCTGTACGACGACCTTCGCGTGCTTTTGTTTGAATCTTTTCCCACAAACGACGTTCAGTATATTTAATTTCTTCATCTTCCGGATCAGCATCCACTTTGGCGATAATTGCATCAATTTTTTCCAACTCCAGGTCGATAATATCGTCCATCATGCGCTGTGCATAGCCAACATGTTGTTTAAACAAGTCGAAGTTGAATTTTGCCTGTGCAGTAAACGGGTTTTCAACATACGAATAAAGGTTTAGTGCAATCAAACGACAACTATCGTATGGACATAATGGAATTTCGCCACATGGGTTAGTCGAAACGGTGCGGTATCCAAGATCTGCATAACAATCAGGCACAGACTCGCGTGTAATTGTATCCCAGAATAAGATTCCTGGTTCTGCCGATTTCCAGGCATTATGAACAATCTTACCCCATAGCGCATTGGCATCGATCTCATTTGAATAGGTTGGAGTTTCTGCCTGGATCGGATACTGCTGGGTGTATGGAGTCCCGCTTTCAACCGACTTCATAAAATCATCGTGGATCTTAACCGATACATTCGCTCCGGTTACTTTGCCTTGCTCCATTTTGGCATCGATAAATTTTTCCGAATCCGGGTGTTTAATTGATACCGAAAGCATCAAAGCACCGCGGCGACCATCCTGGGCAACTTCGCGAGTCGAGTTAGAATAACGCTCCATAAAAGGAACAATACCGGTTGATGTAAGAGCCGAGTTTTTCACCGGTGAACCTTTTGGACGAATGTGTGACAAATCGTGTCCTACACCACCACGACGTTTCATCAGCTGAACCTGCTCCTGGTCAATCTTCATGATTCCGCCATACGAGTCAGAGTCGCCTTCGTTTCCAACTACAAAGCAGTTCGAAAGGGAGGCAATCTGGTAATGGTTTCCAATACCGGTCATCGGACCACCTTGCGGAACAATGAATTTAAAATCTTTCAGCAGTTGAAAAACCTGCTCCTCACCCATTGGGTTATCATACTTCTTTTCAATCCGGGCGATTTCGCCAGCCAGGCGTCTGTGCATATCATCCGGGCTCTTTTCGTAGATATTTCCGAAAGAGTCTTTCAGCGCGTATTTGTTAACCCAAACCCGTGCTGCCAGATCATCGCCGTTAAAATACTTGAGTGTTTCTTGAAACGCCTCGTCTTGAGAAAAAGTCTCTTTGCTCACTGTCGGAGCGGTAACTGCATTTTTGAAAGCCATACACCAAAAAATTAAAAACGGTTAATGAATTAACTGGTTGTTTTTAAAGAGAGAAACCAGTTTGCATTGTTAAGGAATTGCTACATGCAATATACCACCTCGATCAAAAAAAAGGAATACTTAAAATTTCGAAAACGTTAAAAGTTATCAACTTTTAATCGTTAATTGACTGAACGCCAATATTATAAATATTTGATAATTAAGAAAAGTTTACAGAAATGATAATTTATGCAAAAATGTATATTTGAAAAGTTATCACAAAATGAAGCATTTACGGGAATATAAAGCCCGCTACGAAAAGCACAAAAAAGAGGTTTCAAAAAACACTAATTGTTAAAAACTTTTTGCACTATTTTTTGTGTTGCTCCAATATTCTCTCCCATAAATCGGGTACAGCCCTCTCCTATTTCAGCACGCAATTCCGGGTTCGCAAAAAGCTCTTCTAACTTACGAACCGCTTCCTCCGAAGTTGTAATTGAAAAAGCAAGCTTCCGATTCACCAATTCAACAGCTTCCTGAAAACGGAGATAATTTGGCCCGAAAAGAACCGGGATATTATAAATTGCAGCTTCGAGCGTATTGTGAATGCCTACTCCAAAACCACCACCAATATAAGCCACATCTGCGTAGCGATAAACGCTCGACAAAACCCCGATACAATCCACAATGAGCACCCGGGCATTCTTAAGGTCACTGGTTTCGCCCTGTGTATATCTCACAACCGGAGCTTTTATCATTTCCGTTAGTCGGGTAATGTTGGCCTCTTTTACCTCGTGAGGAGCAAACACAATCTTCACTTCCGGATTGGCATCCAAATAAGCAACAAGGATCTCTTCATCGGGACGCCACGAGCTTCCGACAACCAACAAAGGCGAATCCCCCTTAAACTCCGCAACAATGGGCAAATCTTTCCGGGCAGCAGCGATCTCTGCAACACGATCAAATCGGGTATCGCCAGTAATGGTATAATTGGTAAACCCAATGCGTTGAAGTAAGTCACCGGACTGCTTATTTTGAACAAAGAAATGCGTAACGCCCGCCAAAATATTACGATACCACCGTCCACTGGGCTTTGAAGTAAAAAACAACTGATCAGGACGGAAGATAACTGATACCAAATACAAAGGGATACCCCGCTTAGCAAGTTCCTCGAAGTAATTTTTCCAGAATTCATACTTGACAAAAAAGACCGCATCAGGCTGAACAAGGTTAAGAAACTTTTTGACCTTACCTTTAGTATCAAGTGGCAGATAAGCAACAAAATCAGCCTGCTCGTAGGACTTTCGCACTTCATACCCCGAAGGGGAGAAAAAGGTCAATAAGACTTTATATTCCGGATATTGTTTTTTAATCGTCTCAATCAACGGACGTCCCTGCTCAAACTCGCCCAACGAAGCACAATGCACCCAAACAACCCTTTCGTCAACGGGAAACTTCGTTCTTAATTCCTTGAAAACGGTTCTTTGTCCCTTATTAAAAGAACGAGCCTTATCGTTAAAGGGAGAAACCAGCAAAGCAATAAAACGATAGATATAAATTCCGACTTGGTAAAGATTCATACAAATAAAATTAGTCCGGCAAATGTATTAATAAGTTCTATTCGTCCGTAGGATAAAAAGAGCGATTAAGCCTGAGCCTGCAGATAACCAAAATCCTTTTTCAAACCAGGAGCCATTGAGGCCTCCACTGCCAATTGGTCACAACGCTCATTTTCGGGGATATCAGCATGTCCCTTCACCCAAACAAAACGGACACTGTGCTTGTCGTAGATCTTCAGGAAACGTTGCCACAAATCAGCATTTTTCTTCCTTTTAAAACGCTTCTTCACCCAGTCCCAAACCCATCTTTTCTCGACTGCATCAACAACATATTTCGAATCCGAGTAAACCGTCACCTGGCTACCAGGCATCTTCAAGGCTTCCAGACCAACAATTACGGCCAGCAACTCCATTCGGTTGTTCGTTGTCAACTCATAACCTTCAGACAATTCTTTGCGATGTTGCCCGGACATTAACACAACACCATAACCGCCCGGACCGGGGTTTCCACGGGAGGCACCATCAGTATATATCGTGATACGGGGACCTGTAGCCATAATTTTTGTTTCGGGCAAAGATAACCGAACCGATTGAAAACAAAAAAAGAAAGGCTGTTCCCAACAGAACAGCCTTCAATATTTTATTCATCTGTAAAATTAAAGAATAAGCATCGCATCACCGTAAGTACCGAAGCGGTAACCTTCTTTAATTGCTACCTGGTAAGCTTCCATGATCAGGTCGTAACCACCAAATGCAGCAACCATCATCATTAAGGTTGAAAGAGGAAGGTGAAAATTGGTAATCATACGGTTGGCCACACTAAACTCATAAGGAGGGAAAATAAATTTATTCGTCCATCCTTCGAATGGCTTCAAAAAGCCCTGAGTCGACACCGAGCTTTCAAGTGTACGCATAACAGTGGTACCAACAGCGCACACATTTTTCTTCATTTCTTTGGCCTTATTCACAACATCGCAAGCATCTTCGGTAATCCAAATTTGCTCCGAATCCATTTTATGCTTTGTCAAATCCTCGACATCAACACTACGGAAGTTCCCCAAACCAACGTGTAAGGTTACAAAGCTGAAGTCAACACCGATAATCTCCAGACGCTTCATCAACTCGCGGCTAAAGTGCAAACCAGCTGTTGGTGCCGCAACAGCACCTTCGTGTTTTGCAAAAATTGTTTGATAACGGTCTTTATCTTCCGGCTGAACAGGACGCTGAATGAATTTTGGCAGCGGCGTCTCACCCAAGCCAAACAAAGTGCTTTTAAATTCATCGTACGGTCCGTCAAATAAGAAACGAAGTGTACGACCGCGAGAAGTCGTGTTGTCAATTACCTCAGCAACCAACAAATCATCCTCTCCAAAGTAAAGTTTGTTACCAATACGGATTTTACGAGCAGGATCAACCAATACATCCCACAACCGTTGCTCCCGGTTTAGCTCGCGCAACAAGAAAACTTCAATTTCGGCACCGGTTTTTTCCTTATTCCCATAAAGTCGTGCAGGAAATACCTTTGTATCATTAAAAACCATTACATCCTTATCGTCAAAATAATCTGTAATGTCCTTAAATAATTTGTGCTCTATTTTTCTGGTTTTGCGATCTACAACCATTAATCGCGATTCATCGCGATTATCAGACGGGTGAAGCGCGATTAACTCTTCAGGTAATTTAAACTTAAACTTGGATAATTTCATATGTATCTATTTCTGATTTTTTTGTTGAATTCTGACTTTGAAAATTAAATCTTGCCCTATTTATTCCAAAGCTACCTTTTACGGGGCACTTTGCTATTGGTTACAAAAAAGATCGATATTTTCTAAAAAATAATCAATGTCCATCGCATCCTCTAACTTGTGATCTCCGATTTTCGTTCTTTTTAAGCCTACCAAATAAGCACCCGAGCCCAAGGCTTCACCCAAATCACGGGCTAATGCACGGATATAAGTTCCCTTGCTACATTCTACCCTTATAACCAAAAGATTGTTTTGAAATTCGACAACTTCAAGAGCATAAAGGTGAATTAATTTGGCATTTAGCTTAACATCCTGCCCTTTTCGAGCATGTTCATAAGCGCGCTTACCATCAACTTTCACTGCACTAAATACCGGCGGAACCTGCATTTGCTCACCCTTAAACTTGTCCAATATTTGATTTAAGAGGTCAATATTAATATGCTCAACGGGATATTGATTATCCTCCTCGGTTTCCAGATCGAAAGAGGGTGTTGTTGCCCCCAGCTTCACCGTAGCGATATATTCTTTCGTTTCAGCCTGAATAAGGTCAATCTGCTTCGTGGCCTTACCTGTACACAAAATCATTAAGCCAGTAGCTTTAGGATCTAAGGTCCCGGCATGACCAACTTTCAACTTTTTCAATTTTAAAGCACGCGTCAGTTTATTACGCACTTTTTTTACCAAATCAAAAGATGTCCAGTCTAACGCTTTATCGAAAAGTAAGATTTCCCCCTGTTGAAAATCGTATTGTTTGGGTGTTTCCCCCATGAAATGACCACTTTAGTTATCGAATTAACAAAATCCGGCACGACGGATTTTTTCAGGCTGCAAAAATAGCAAATAACCCGACAATCAGGCAATAACAAGTAAAAATATATCGATCCCGGTAACAACAAGCCTCCGGAAGAACATATTCTCCTTTTATAAACAAGAAACTAAATAGACAATTAGCAATAAAAGGAATTCTAAACCATATCCAGGCTATAGCCTGAAAGGAGCAGAATGATTATAACTCCCCCAGCAATAATCCGGTAGACTCCAAAGGCACGGAATCCGTATTTCGTCAGAAAACTAATGAAGAACTTGATTGCTCCCATCGCAACAACAAAAGCAACCACGTTACCTAGGAGTAATACCACAAGGTTCTCCTTCAAAATATCCAGCCCCCCCGGCTCTAAGATTAATTTCAGCAACTTGTAAGCTGTTGCTGCAAACATGGTAGGAACTGCCAAAAAGAAAGAAAACTCGGCAGCCGTTTTGCGTGATAATCGTTGGCTCATGCCACCAACAATTGTCGCCATGGAACGAGACACACCAGGGATCATCGCTAAACACTGAGCCAAACCAATTAAGAAAGCCTTTCGCTCTTTTATTGACTCATCAGCATCAACCTTTTTAAAAATTTGATCGACAAACAACATCAACACGCCTCCCAAAACGAGCATAATAGCAACAACCAACACATCGCCAAGCAGGTTGTCTATTTCATCGACAAAAGCTAAGCCAATGACTGCAGCAGGAATAAAGGCAATGAGCAGTTTCCAATAAAAATCGAATTTATAAATGACCCGCTTAATAACAAACAGGGCTTGTTGTCCAAAGGACTTATCCTGCAATGCCTCGCGATCGATAATTTTACCTGGATTAATTTTGAAAAAACGCTGCCAGTAAAGAACAATAACCGAAAGGATAGCCCCAAACTGAATAATTACAGTAAATGCTTTAACAAACTCGGTACTGGGAACGCCCAAAACACTTTGGGCAATAATCATGTGGCCGGTTGAAGATACGGGTAGAAACTCAGTCAACCCTTCAACTATGGCAATTATAATTGTTTGTAGAATACTCATGGAGGTAGAAATAAGAGACGTAAGTAAATACGCTCAACTAATAAAAACAAACGATGGGAAATGCTAGCAACCGCTATTTCTCTGAAGGCTTTTTCATGATGGCATAAATTTCGAACAGGAATCCGAAAAGAACCACAACCGGAGCCAGCGTTATTCGTCTGAAACTAAAGACTGCGGGATTAAACACGGAGGGATCATCACTTTTACCACCGACCATCAAAATAAATCCGATGACGATGATCACAAATCCAATCAATAACAACTTATAGTTTTCTTTTCCCAATGCAAATTGGGGATCTGTGTCTTGTGTTTCTTTTTTAGCCATGCTGTTTCTGAATTGAGCTTCAAATATATCAATAAAATAACTCGTCGAACTTAAGCTTTAGAAATTTATTTACCGCAAAATAAGTCGACAAACCGGCAATCAAGGCACCGAATATTAACACTACGATAAAACTAATACCAACCGTATCAACTTGTTGGATATCGAAAACTGAGCGCAAATCGTCGTGATATAAGTAAATCAACAACAAAATCGCAAGATTGGATAAAAGTCCTCCTAACAAACCGTAGGTAACACTCCTAAAAACGAAAGGTCGACGAATAAATGAGCGTGTAGCACCAACCAATTTCATTGTATTGATGACAAATCGCTGACTGTAAATCGAAATACGAATGGTATTATTAATAAGAGCCGTAAAGATGAATAACATGAGTCCAACAACGACCAGCATAAAAAAGCTGATCCGGCGTACATTGTTATTAATAACCTTCACCAAATCGCGCTGATAATAAACCTCCTGTATTTGCGGATAGTCCAAAAAGTTCTTTTCTAAAACTACCAGGCTATCCTCCTGCATATAGGGTGCATGCAATTTTACATCAATCGATGAAAACAAGGGATTGAAACCTAGAAAATCGACAAAATCTTCACCCAGATCCTTTTCCAGACTCTCAGCCGCATCTTTCTTATCCACATACTCGGTCGATTTAACAGCGGGCAATGCTGCCAATATTTTTTGAAGTCTCAAAACCTCAGAATCGCGCAAATGATCCTGCAATACCAAAGTAAACCCAACATGTTCGCGTACATAATCCGTTAGACGTCCGGTATTTTGCACCAACAACGACAACAAACCGACCATAAACAAAATCAAGGTAATGCTAATGGTCGCAGTCAGGTATGAACGAAACAATCTTCGTCTAAGTTTACTCGGGCGCTTCTTCCTCATGTTTTGATCTTCTTTTCCATTCAACAACGATAAGCCCGGCCGCTGCTAAAATCAGAATCAGCGAACTGGCGAGTGATATTTTATTTCCGACAAAATAAGAGGCAGGTTCAAATTTAAACTCAACAACATGCTGACCTTCAGGTATAGCCATCGCACGGAGCACATAGTTTGCTCTGAGATATTCAGCCGGCTTGCCATCAATAAAAGCATCCCAGCCTTTCGGATAATAAATTTCAGAGAAAACAGCCAACCCGGTTCCTCCAGCAACTTTCGCCTCATATTTCAAATAATTAGGCTGATACTCCTGTAATTTAATCTGCGAGTTACGACCTGTTCCAAGTTTTACATCCTTAAGTTGCCCGGAAAAACGCTCGTCAACAACCGCCTCATGCGCCGCATCAAAGCTGGAAAGTGCATCCATCTCTTCGTTGGCATTTGCCACAACTTTAAAGTCGTTTACAAACCAGGCATTCCCTAAAGCATCCGGGTTTACAAGAGGATCGCTATTCGGATCATAAATAAAGTAACGCGTATTCAGCATGTTGATCACATTCAGCGTCGTAAGAACCGAATCCAGCGTATTAGGCTTCCGGAAGCCACCAATCAACTGTTGTATTTCCGGCGAAATCTGATGATCGAACAACTCTTGATAACGTTCCATTTTAGCACCGTGATATCCACCAATCGATTTGTGGAAATAAGAGGTTGAAGCATCCTGAAACGGACTCACCGTCAAGTTCAACACTCGATAATCGGGGTCGGGATCTTTCAAAATTGCCTGATCTGCTTTCGAGGCAGTAAAGGGCTTTTCAACTTTCGACTTCGACACAAAATTGTCGTTGTTCATGTATTTCTTGTCTATTGGCCATAAATCGACAACAACCAATATCGCCCATAAGGCAACAGCATAGCTTGCCTTGATCTTTTTTTGAATAAACAGCCAAACGACTCCAGCTGATAGCGACACAAAAACAAAAGAGCGAAAAGCATCCATGCGCAAAACCGATTTTCGATCATCGCGCAAAGCATGTAACAGCTGATCGGGCCAGCCGGCTTGAGCTAACCGCAGATCTGAGGGCCCCCTGAAATCGCCGGCAATTCCGGGAAGCAAAGCAAACAACAGGGCCGCACCTCCGACAATAATCCAGGAATATTTTAAGGATTTCAGCAGTTCTTTTTTCTCGATACGCCCCAAAACCAGCTCACGAACAGCCAACATGGCCATTAAGACCATGGCAAAATGCTGAATGAAGATAATATTCTTGACATCGCGAAACTTGTTATATCCCGGGAAGTAGTTAATCATAAAGTCGCTCAACAAGGCAAAATTCTTACCGAGCGAAAGCAAAAAGGAAACTACAACAACGGCAACGATCCACCATTTATCCCTGCCCTTAACTGTAAAAAGGCCAAAAACAAACAGGAAAAAGACCACAGCTCCAAAATAGAAAGGTGCTGCAGAAATCGGTTGACTTCCCCAATAGAGCGGTAGGGCTTCGGTGACTTTCTTTGCCGTGGCTTTGCCTTGGTTCTTCTCAAAAAACGAATAAACTTCCGAGTTTTCACCAAGTGGTTCACTCATACCACCACCTTTAAATCGAGGGATGAAAGCAGTCATTGCTTCTCCCAGATCATAGCTATATTCAAGGATGTAATCTTTATCCAAACCTTTCGTTTGGTTTTGCTCATCAACCTTCAATTCCGATTTTCCCCGAGTTGAATATTTGCCATACTCGTAAACCGAATACAAACGACCGAAGTTGGTTCCGACAGCCAACAATAAGGCAACAAGCAATAGTCCACTCGATTTCAGAAAAGCCGGTAAAGCTTTTTCACGAATAGCATAGACCAAGTAGGTAATACCGATCATCAAAATCATAAGGCCGGTATAGTAGGTCATTTGCGGGTGGTTTGCACTTAACATCCATGAAAAACCGATGGCTGCAATCAAGGCTCCCCAATATCTTTTATCCCGATAGGCACTTAAAACCCCTCCGACAATCAATGGCATATACAACAAGGTGTGTACCTTCGTATAATGTCCCGACTCAATCAAAACAAAAAAGTAGGTTCCAAGTCCCCACATCAAGCTCCCCACTGCCGCAACAAAGGGATCAACTCCCAGCAACAGGCACATAACAAAAAAACAAATGAAGCCTAACGCCAGATAGCCGGCAGGCCTGGGAAAGGTAGAGAGGAACCCCTGCTGAATTTTGGCAACAAGTTCACCACCATAGCGAACAGAGATCAGATAAGCCGGCATACCACCAAACATACTATCCGTCCAAAGGGCTTCTTTACCGGTTTCGGCCCGGTAATCGTTCACCTCTTTCGACATTCCCTTAAAATTTACATTATCAGAAGCCATTAGCTTCTTCCCCTCTAACTGGGGAGAATAATACACAAAGGCCAAAATGATGAAAAAGAGAATAATTCCGATTGTAATGAAAATATTGCGATTGCCTTTTATCTTTGCCATAATTCAATTAATGGATTTCATTTTTGGATTGAAGCAAAAGTAACGAAATAATTAAGGAAACCTTCAAAAATGGGGATTATCATAAAGCAATCAATCAAAGGCAGTATCTGGTCATATCTGGGTGTAATGATTGGCTTTGTGACAACCTCTTTTTTATATCCAAAATTCCTGTCGACCGATGTTGTAGGCCTTTTCGGAATTTTAGTTTCCTATGCAACCCTCTTCGGACAATTTAGCCTGCTCGGCTTCCCGGGAATAACCTCAAGACTCTTCCCGCATTTCCGTAGCCAGGAAAACAAGCACCATGGATTCCTGCTGATTGCTCTGACAGTCTTACTCGTTGGCTTCCTGCTTTTTTTGGCTTTTTTTACGACTGTAGCGCCCTGGTTGTCTGAGAACAACGAAGAAAAATCCAGGCTTTTTGCCAATCACCTTTACCTACTCATCCCGATTACCTTTTTCACCATGCTGTACATTCAACTGGATGTGTACAACAAACTACTTTACGATGCAACAACAGGCATCTTCTTGCAGGAATTTCTTCAACGAATGCTACTTTTTGTCATTACCATTCTATATGCAATCGGGTGGATCAACCTCAACCAGTTGATTTGGGCCTATGCCGCTGCAATAAGCATAAAAGGACTCATCATTGCCATCGTGCTATATCGTCGCGGCGAGCTTAGCTTGACTCTGCCCAAGGGATTTGTTAGCAAAAGACTTCGGAAAGAAATGGTTAGTGTGGGCCTATTCTCTATCATTACAGGATTGGGATCCATGATCATCTTCAGTCTCGACAAGATTATCATCAATCAAATGCTGGATCTAAGCAAAACAGGGGTATACACCATTGCTTTTTATTTTGGCACGCTGGTCGTCATTCCATCACGGCCACTGTTAAAGATATCCAGCACACTCATTGCTGATGCCTGGGCAAAAGACGATCTGGAAAGCATCCGTGACATTTATTATAAAAGCTGCCTCAATCAGTTTATCATTGGCGCCTTCTTATTTTTGGGCATCTGGGCTAATATTGATAACATTCTCGAAATTCTGGGTCCGGACTACCATCAATCAAAATGGGTGATTTTCTTCATCGGGCTTGGATATTTGTTTGACATGCTCACAGGAGCCAATTCACACATCATCGGATTGTCGAAGTATTACCGCGTAGCTCTTTATTTTATTGGTATTTTGCTGGTTATTGTTCTCAGCCTGCTATACCTCCTTATTCCAATCGGAGGAATTGTTGGCGCTTCTATCGCAATTGCCGGAGCTCTTTTGCTTTACAACCTGATGCGCTACCTGTACATTTTGGTAATATTTAAACTGCAACCTTTCAACCTGAACTTCATCTACGCAGCCATCTTCTACATCGGAGTTTACTTGTTTATCCGGCTCATTCCACAGCAAAGCTTAATTCTGGATATTTTTATCCGAGGAAGCCTCATAACCATAGCATCCGGTATTTTCCTATATGTTGTACCTATATCGACAGATATTCAGCATATCCTCCGTCAATTTTTAGCCAAGCTGAAAAAGCAAAAATGATTGATTAAACCATGAAAGACATTCAATTTAAACACGTTATTTTAACGCAATTCAATTTAAAAAAATTTCCGCTTAATATTCAGAAGGAAAAAGACTGGATTGAATGGACCAAAGGGCGAATAAACTTGTTTAAAACCTATTGTCTGCCCTCATTTCTCAATCAAAGAAACAAAAACTTTAGTTGGATGATTTACTTCGACTTAGAGACACCCGAAGAATTCCATCCGCTTTTTGACGAATTAAAAGCGATTCCCTTTGTCAACTTGTTTTTTGCCGATGGCCACGATGATTTTATGGCCCGCTACAGAAAAGACATCCGCGATATCGTCGGAAACGCTCCGTGGGTAATTGAAACCCGGTGCGATAACGACGATTGCCTCAACCAAGATGCTGTTGCCGCTATTCAATCGCTTTTTAAAGACCAGGACCAATTTATGATTTCTCTGGCATCGGGCTACACACTGAGCCTGCAGAACCGAAAGATGGCCCATTATTTCTACCCCATGTCTCCCTTCATGAGTATTGTGGAACGAAATTCGAAAGAAATGCTTGGTATCTTTCAACGGGAACATTCCCACTGGGATGGCCTTAAGCTAGGAATTATCTCAGAACTAACAGGTAAAAATCAGCAAGCAGCTTTCGCCCTGAAAAAGCCTTACTGGATCCAAATTATTCACGGGAACAATGTTTTGAATAGTTTCTATCGCGGTCTGCCAGTATTAAATTCCAGGTCATTGCTTGAATTCGGCATCGACTATAACACAAGTAACCAATCGATTCTGGAAACCCCAAAGTTCTTCAACTATGTATTTTGGAAACGATACCTCCGCTGCATGATCGTAAAACCGTTTAAAAAGGTCTGACCCGAAGCAAACAAACGACACTACAGTTTAATCCACGTTCCCGGCATCGAGGAGTAAGTCAGCATGGCACTTTCCGGATAAATCACTGTTTTTCCCGGGTTGTCGTTAAGCCAAGCAGCCCACCAGGAAAATGTACTGTTGGCAATTATGTTATGACGACAATGACTCATCATCAGCATGTCTTTGCTTGCCATTGTTTGGTCGGGATTCTCCACAAAAGTAACATTAGGAAGAAAAGCAAGCTCCTGCTTACACCACTCCAGATCATCGGAAAATACATAACACCTCAGTTCATTGCTCTTCTCTGATATAATATCAATGGCTTGTCGATAGTAATCGGGAGTGCACATCGGGAACGAGTCGGGAAATTTTTTATAATCGCCGCGACGGACATGCACCGCAACCGATTCACAACTCTCCATCTCGGACAACAATGCCAAATCATTTTCAGTGAGTGGCAAATTAAACCGAAAACACTTTCTGATTTCATCTTTCACCCCGGCAAAGTACTGCTCGTTATTCCAATAACCCTCCAGATAAACATCATCCATTGTACGATACTCGTCAAACTGAACCGTTTTCCAGTTTCTATACGACCGATGCCTGCGTCCGCGTAACTGTCGAAGCACCTTATTCATTAAGCTGTAGCCCACATCCGCAAATTTCAAAGAAACCGACGGCGAGACACTATCTTTCTTTAAATCGATACCAAAAACCCGGTCCAACTCAAGCCCGTTATGTGCTTTCCAATGAAAAGTATCACAATCTAACTTCACATTGTCGGCGCCATGCCATTGCTGCATTTGCTTAAAAAAAGCATATTGAAACATCTGGTTCCCCAGACCACTTCTAAGTCGTACGATAATCATCAATTAAATCATTAAGGTGGGTTAGATACTCTTTGGACTTGTTTAATAAGGTATAATCCAAGACTGTCTGCTCTGCTTTCCCAAGCATTTCCTGTATTTGGTGATTCTCCAATTCAACAGCTCGCTTCAACTTTAAGTTAACCGACTGCGGACTATATGGATCACACAAAAACCCATTAACACCATCTTCAATAACACCATCAATACCTTCATTCTCCGAACCAATCGTAATACAGCCCGCTGCCATTGCCTCCAAATACACCAGGCCAAACGTCTCCTGATAACTCGGCAACACAAATATGTCTTGCTTCCGAAGAATAACCATCACTTCCTCTCTCGAAAGCGCGCCTTCAAAAGTTACACGCGAAGTAATCCTCAACTCCTCTGCCAGCAACTTTAGTGTCTTCTCCTCTGGTCCTTCACCTACAATGCTGTAATGCCACTCAATATCAGCAGGCAACTCTACCAAGGCCCGCAATACGAGGTCAAGCTGTTTTCTTTTAATAAACCGACTTACTGTTACAACTCGTTTGATAGTTGATTTCTCTTTTTCTGTCTTTCGGATCATATAACTTTCCGGAATCCCAGAAAGTATCTGAAAGGTTTTACCAGCATATTGAGGGAACAAATGCAAAAACTGCCTTTCATAAGCTTGAGAACGGCAGGCGAAAGCATCTGCTTTTCGGAAAACCATTTTCTGATGGAGATGATGAAACCAGTTTGCAGCAATCTTAATGTCGGACATATGAATACCGACAACAAAAGGCACTTTTAAACGACCTGCAAGTTTACTGAAAGTGAAATATGAGTTATACAAATGGCAAATAACAATATCCGGCTTAAAACGGAGCTTCTTCTCGATTTTGGAATAACGATAAAAAGTCCACTTGATTAACGGAATACGCTTGGGACGAACAAAGGAAACCTGAATATCCTTTCCCACAATAAATGGTTCATTTACAAAAGGCTCGTTTTCGTATGCAAAGTGTGGCCTGAAAACCTGAACCCGATGACCCAACTTCTCCCATTCGATAGCAAAATCGCGGAGCGCTCCCGAAGTATGTCTGGCACACTCATCAGCAGGGAAAAGCTGTGTTATCAAAAGTATATTCATACGTTTAGCATCAATTCTTCGACTAAAAAATGACTTAGCGAGCGGCGCGAGTAACCATTTACTTTTTCACCACCTTCATAGTCATAACGTCCTTGTATATTATCCGTAATAAACCCTCCAATCCCCGCAACATCCCCATAATCAAACAGTTTTCCGCAAGCTGTTTCGTCAATCAGCTTTTCAAGGTCTCCTCCTTTGGGGCCGATGGCTAAAATGGGTTTGCCGGAGGCCAGGTATTCGAAAAACTTACCGGTGATGATTCCCTTATTGTTGGGCACCCTGGGGATAACCAGCAACTGCACCGACGACTGCATGAGGTAAGCAACCGACTGCGAATGCTCAACATAGCCGGGTAAATCAATTTTACTCTTCGGCAGTGCATTTTCGAATGCTGCCAAAATACCCGGCGGACACTTGCCAACAAAGCGAAAGGTCAGTTTCGATTTCAGCTCCTCAGGTAGCTTGCGGAGCGCCTCCAACAAGGCCGACACATCGTACGCCTCTGAGATGGTTCCGGTGTAGGTGAGCACAAAACCATCAGTCGGTTCGGTAGCTTGCTGTTTAAAAT
>NZ_JBZQJF010000322.1:0-4641 GCF_059905295.1 Mangrovibacterium sp. | reverse complement strand
CTTTCTTTTGTATTGTGAAACGTGAATTACTTCACGATGTTTTGGAAACGAGCGTCGTTGAAATATTTTGCGAATTCCAGGTCAGTCGCAATTGTCGATTTCAATTCAGGTTTCATAGAAACCGCTTTCTCCAGGCTATCGTACATCAGGTTTTCTTTTGCAGTACGAGCACCTACAACAGCTTTGAAATATTCTGACATGTAGCAACCTTTCCATGTGCAAGCATCCAATGCTTTCAATGCACCGGCGTTATCGCCAACCATGATTTTAGCTAAACCTTCGTTTGGTGTATTCGATCCGTCTAACAGTTTAACGGCTTTTTCATATTCACCTTTTTTGATCGCTACAATACCCAGGTTGTTGTTTACTTCAGGGCCAGCTCCGGAAGCAGCACCGAACAATTCTTCAGCTTTATCAGTATTACCTTCAACCAAAGCGCAAGCACCTAAGTTGTTTTTGATGATTGGTTCGGCAGGAGCCAAGGATTCAGCTTTCTCGAACAATGGTTTAGCATCAGCAAAACGACCTTGTTGAGCCAATACCATACCTTGGTTGTTGTAACCTCTCCAGTCGTTTGGATAAATATCCGACATTGAACCGTAGATCATCAGTTTTTTGTCTTTATCCTGTGCTAATGTACCAGCATACAACAATTCAGCAGGGTTCAGTTCACTTGGGTTGTTCATGGCCAGGTCCATGATTTCTTCATCAGTTTTACCAATCAACTCAACGTTAGCGGTAATTTTTGCACGACGCAATTGAGGAAGAATTTGTTCTGCAACAGCAGTAAATGCTGAAGACAAGTTTTTGATTTCGCGTTCACGAACTTCAGGATCTGAATACATAGACAATACACGAAGGATCAACTCCTTGTCCTGAATATCCGATTTTTCCATCAACTCTTTGAAACCCTCCCAGTCTTCAGGGGTAAATTTCGATTTCAATTCAGCTTCAACTTTTTCTTTTTTCAGCTGATTTTCCATGTATTTAGTTGAAGTACCTTCCCGTTTTTCAGAAAGTTTCGTGTTGAAGTCCAATCCACCATCTGGAGATGCATAAGCTGAAACCTCAACTGATTTCAATTCTTTACGGTCAGCATCGTAAGCATCTTTAGTGTATTCCTTCAATTTCTCGATATCTTCTTTTTTCAATTCACTGTTTCTAAGAACAGCTTGATTGATCAGGAATTTGATATCAGTTGTATACGCTTCAGGAACGATACGTTGAAATTCGTCGATGTTTGGATCGTAAACACCGGTTGTGTTTTTCTCACGTTGTACACCCAGGATTGTGAAAGGGTAGTTAACAACTAAAGTAGGTGTTGCAAGCACTCCATCGGCAACTTTGATTGGTGCGAAATCAACGCTTTTACTACCTTTTTTGGCAGTCATACGAATTTCCAACTCCGACTTTCTCATGTCGTCAGTAAAAGGAACAGCATCCTTATAGCTGAAGTTTCCACCATTTGCGTAGCTAATTACTTTATTATTAGCCATCACACTTTCCCCTTGAACAGTTACCGGTTCGAAAGCAGTTTCGCCGCCTTCATATTTCAATACCGGAGTAGCAACAACAGTCGCTTTTTTCACGAAATATTTAGACGGAAATACGCCATCAATAGCAACATCAACGTTGCCGGCATTTGTTTCCAATACCTCAGGAGTTACTTTAAAGCTGATGTCATCAGCATTTTTCTTCATTTTTTGCAGACTTGCACAGCTCGATAAAACCACCGAAGCTATAGCAACAGAAGCTAGTGATTTAAAGTTAAAATGTTTCATTTGTAGCACTATTAAATTGATTAGTTTTCCAACCTCCACGAATATACAAATTTTGATCGCTATTCGTTTAAAATTACCCGATTTATGCCGGATGCATGGCGATTATCAAAGATGATACCAAGAATTTTTTTGTAGTCTTCCTCCCTTCCCACAAAATCCACCTTATTCGTATCAATCAACAGGATAGGAAAATCGTGCTGCTGCCTGAAATAGCTGAAGTAGCCTTTCTCAATTTGAGAAAGATATTCCAACTTGATAGCCTGCTCATATTCTCGACCTCTTTTACGGATATTTTTTAAAAGGTTTTCAGGACGCACATGCAAATAGACGTACAAATCGGGCTTTGGAAGTTTATCGTATATAATATTGAAGAACCGATGATAAAGATTGTATTCATCATCGTTCAAAGTTGTTTGAGCAAAAATCAGACTTTTCACAAAGTAGTAATCAGAAACCAGAAATGAACTGAACAGTTCAAAATCGCGGATATTCCGACTCAACTGGTTGTACCGATCAGCCAGGAAGGACATCTCCAGCGGGAAAGCATATTTATCCTGCTCCTCATAAAATTTCGGCAAAAACGGGTTATCTGCGAAACCTTCAAGCAAAATACGAGCTCCGTAATCGCGGGCAATCATCTTACTTAAGGTCGTTTTTCCCGAGCCGATATTTCCTTCAATGACTAAATAATTGATATCCATAGACAAAAAAATCCCGGGGATAAATTGGCCCCGGGACTCAAAAATACAATTTATAAAACGGTTTGCCGAACGTATAGGCTTACAAATTCATTCCTAAATGGTAGAAGGTAAATGCCCATACATCGGTATATTCTTCAATTATTTTCGCGGTTGGTTTACCGGCACCGTGGCCCGCCTTTGTTTCAATCCGAATGAGTGTTGGTAACTCGCCTGCATTATACTCCTGCAAGCGGGCAGCATATTTAAACGAGTGTGCCGGCACTACGCGGTCGTCGTGATCGGCCGTTGTTACCAAGACTGCCGGATATTTGCCACCTTTTTTGATATTGTGGTAAGGCGAATAGGCATAGAGATAGTCGAACATCTCCTTACTATCGTCGCTGCGGCCGTAATCGCCGGCCCAGGCCCAACCAATGGTAAAATACTGGTAGCGCAACATATCCATCACACCGACTGCAGGCAAGGCCACTTTAAACAAATCGGGACGCTGATTTACCACTGCTCCTACCAGCAACCCTCCGTTTGAGCCCCCCATCAGAGCAAGCTTCTGTGGATTTGTATAATTGGATGAAATCAGGTATTCAGCAGCGGCAATGCAATCGTCGAATACATGCTGTTTTTGCATTTTCGTACCGGCCTTATGCCAGTCTTCACCATATTCGCCTCCACCACGCAGGCTGGCAACAGCCAAAACGCCACCGTTTTCCATAAATACCATTCGGGTAGAAGAATAGGCTGGTGTCAAACTAATATTGAAACCACCATAGCCATATAGTAAAGTCGGATTGTTACCATCCAGTACCAGGTTCCTTTTGTGCACAATAAACATCGGTACGTGCGTGCCGTCTTTCGACTCGTAGAACTTTTGCTCTACAACAAAATCATCCGGGTTGAAGGATACCGTTGGCCGGAAGAACAAACTCAGCTCTTTGGTTCTGAAATCATACTTATAAACCTCGCCCGGAGTATTAAAGGAGGTATAACTAAAGAATGCTTCTGCGTCTTCCTTTTTCCCTGAGAATCCGCCAACCGAACCAATACCCGGCAATTGCAGATCGTAATCAAGTTTACCATCCATCGTGTAAACCTCAACAACATTATGGGCATCCTTCATATATTGGGCAACAATTTCACCGCCATTAAATGAAACTGATTCCAAAACATTCTCCTGCTCCGGAAGAACTTCGGTCCAATTCTCTTCGGCGGGTTTGTCAAAGTCAATCTTCACCAAGCGGTATTTCGGAGCTTTGTAATTGGTCAGCACATAAAGATCGTTTCCAACATTATCAACCAAGTTGAAGTCGTATTCATAATCGGTCATCAACGGCATAAAATCAGACTCCGGCTGAATCAGATCTTTCACGAAAAGGGCATTGCCACTGGTTCCCTGGCTCGATGACAAGGTTAGGAAACGCTTATCCTCCGTTACACCTGCATTGAACATTCGCTTAGGATGCTCCTGATCTGCCTTCACCAGTATATCTTCGTTTTGGCTGGTACCAATTTTATGGTAGTATACCTTTTGATATTCGTTTGATTTGGAGAGCTCACTCCCGGCCTCCGGTTCATCATAACGGCTGTAAAAAACACCCCCGTTATACCAGGATAGTCCGGAAAATTTAACCCACATCAGGTGGTCTTCGAGTAGCTTACCGGTTTCAATATCTTTTACAAAAACTTCGTTCCAATCGGAGCCACTTCGGGCGATCGAGTACACTAAATACTTGGCTTTGTCTGATATTTCGACATCACTCAAAGCAACAGTACCATCCTCCGACAAGGAATTCGGGTCCAGTAAAACATCCGGTTCTCCTTCCAAAGAGTCAGTCATAAATAACACACTCTGGTTTTGAAGACCATCATTTTTGAAGAAGAAATATTTACCACCTTTTTTAAAGGGAGTTGTTACTCGTTCGTAGTCCAGCAGTTCGGTTAACTCCTTACCTATTTTTTCACGACCAGGTAGTTTATTTAAATAATCGAAGGTTACATTATTCTGAGCTTCAACCCATGCTTCAGTTTCGGCCGAAGTATCATTTTCCAGCCAACGATAAGGGTCTTCAACAGTTGTTCCAAAGTAATCGTCAGTTACCGCTTCTTTCTTTGTCTCGGGGTAACTTAGTTTTTGTGTACAGGAAGCCATAAGCAACACAGTAAAT
>NZ_JBZQJF010000321.1:0-41972 GCF_059905295.1 Mangrovibacterium sp. | reverse complement strand
GAAAACATCTATGAATACATCTAAATATTTCTCAAAAGCTCCCGGACTTTGCACTCAGGTTAATTGACTGCTAATGATTCAAGATTCAAGTCACCCGATTCATGGTTTTCAACAGAAAAATGTACTTTTGTTCTTTCAATTTTTATAAGCATAGGTAATCTGCAAAAATAATACGAACAGTATGAAACGACTGAAAATTAAAGAAGTATTGGCTGGCGGACAAACAGGCCAGCAAGTTTTGGTTAAAGGATGGGTACGAACCAAACGCGGTAGCAAGAATGTCAATTTCATCGCGTTGAACGACGGGTCAACCATCAATAATTTGCAGATTGTTGCCGATGTTGAGAAGTTTGGGGAAAGCTTCCTGAAAGACATCAACACCAGCACTTCGCTGGCAGTCACCGGCGAATTAGTTGAATCTCAGGGAAGTGGCCAATCAGTTGAATTGAACGCAACTGAAATTAAAATTTACGGCAAAGCTGATCCTGAGAAATACCCGATTCAGCCAAAAAAACACAGTCTGGAGTTTTTGCGCGAAAACGCTCACCTGCGTTTCCGTACAGCAACATTCAGCGCGATCTTCCGCATTCGCCACGCGATGGCATTTGCAATTCACAACTATTTTAACAGCAAAGGATTTGTTTACCTGCATACACCAATCATCACAGCATCGGATGCTGAAGGAGCAGGACAAATGTTTCGCGTGTCGACCTTACCTGCTGTAGAGCCTCCAAAAACTGAGGAAGGCGAAATTGACTACGCACAGGATTTCTTTGGTCGCCCAACCAACCTTACCGTTTCCGGTCAGCTGGAAGGCGAACTGGGAGCAACTGCTTTGGGTGAAATTTACACCTTCGGCCCAACATTCCGTGCTGAAAACTCCAATACAACCCGCCACCTTGCTGAGTTCTGGATGATTGAACCTGAAATGGCTTTCTACGAGCTGAAGGACAATATGGACCTGGCTGAAGAGTTCCTGAAATATTTGATCAAATATGCATTGGATAACTGCATGGACGATCTGCAATTCCTGAGCAAACGCTTACAGGAAGAAGAAAAAAACAAACCAGCCGACCAGCGTTCAATGGAACTGATTGAGAAACTTCAGTTTGTACTGGCCAACGATTTTGTACGCTGTACTTACACCGAGGCTATCGATATTTTGAAAAATTCGAAACCTTATAAGAAAAATAAATTCCAGTTCCCGGTTGACTGGGGTATTGACCTGCAAAGTGAGCACGAACGCTACCTGGTTGAAAAACATTTCAAGAAACCAGTCATCCTGATCGACTACCCGAAAGACATCAAAGCCTTCTACATGAAGCAAAACGATGATGGAAAAACAGTTGCTGCAATGGACGTGCTTTTCCCGCAAATTGGTGAAATTATTGGTGGTTCGGAACGTGAAGCCGACTACGATAAACTGATGCGCCGGATGGAAGAAATGGACGTTCCGGCCGAGGAAATGTGGTGGTACATGGATACCCGCCGTTACGGAACTGTTCCTCACGCCGGTTTTGGATTAGGTTTTGAACGTTTCATTTTGTTTGTCACCGGAATGGGTAACATCCGCGACGTGATAGCATTCCCTAGAACTCCGAAAAACGCCGAGTTCTAATTCTCTTGTTTCAACAAACACACAATCATAGTATCAACCTCCCGGGCTATCGCTTTTGGGAGGTTTTTCTTTATCAGCCTTCCTGGTCCAACAACCTGTCCTGCAAGAATAGTTTTCACCCATAAGGTTACCAACAATAATTCGTTGATAAATACAAAAAAACAAGCCAAAATGGCTTTCATTTCTACCTATATTTGTTTTGATCCCAATTAAGGACTCGTGTATCCCGATTATCGGTAAAAAAATATCCTTCAAACGAATGGCTGTGTTGAAACATCCCCCAAAATTTGTGCTTCTGTTGATCCTCTTTGTTTCAACATCTATAAGAACTTTTGGGCAATCTGACATCTTGTTTTACCACACCGATAAGTTCTACAATTCATCTGATTACAACCCGTCGTCCTTAACCAAGCAAAAAGAATTTACCCTTAATATATTTCCACTAAGCGGAATTGGCTACAGCTATAACAACCACGACGCCATTGATAAAGTCCGCAAAATTCTGTTTAACGAGCAAATCAATGACAAGTCGAAGGAGTTATTTCGAAGCCTGGTTAAAAAAGATCTCTCATACAACTATCTTAATCTGAATCTTCTAAGCTTTGGAGTCAACACTCCCTATGGTGCATTCAACTTTCAAATCAAGGAAAAAGCCTATTGTTTGATGAAATACGGCGGCGATTTTTCGCGCTTCCTGATGGACACAACCGGTGTTGAAACAGTCGCATTAAACGAGCTTCAGCAGTTTCCAACCGAAGCAGTTCATTTCAGGGAATACTCGCTGGGATATGCCAACGAACTTATTCGCAGAAAATTGACTGTAGGTATGCGATTCAAACTTTACTATGGCAAATCCTTTACAACATCCAATGTTGGAGGAAGAATGATTGAAAACAACGGTACCTTTTATGCGAATTCAACCGGAAACTTGCTGTTTTCGATCCCCGCAAGCGATAACGGTACAGCTAATACTCCTCCTACTAAAATTCAGGTGATGGGAGGAAAATCGATCGCCGATTACATCTTTAACTCAGGAAATCCTGGAGTAGGTTTCGACTTGGGCGTTAGCTGGAAAATCAATAAGCAACTTACATTTACAGCCAGTGCACTCGACCTTGGCTCCATAACCTGGAAAAAATACCTCTACAAACTTGATTTTGAAGATGGCATGTACGCCATTGAAAATATTCACTTAAATCCTGAAACAAACAAACTGGAAAAAGAGACAGACGAGGTTGACCTGATTGATCATATTGCGAGTTTATACAAGATAACCGATAGCCCGAAAAGCTATAAGACCAAGCTACCAGCCACCTATTATGCCGGAGTGAATTATACGATTGATGACCAGCTAAGCCTCGGCATTGTCAACCGTTATATATATGAGAAGAACATGAGCCACAACAGCTTCTCTGCCTTGGCAAACTACAAAGCAAACGAACGCCTGACAATTGTTACCGGATTGGGAGTTTACGGTACTTCATTTAAAAATATTCCTCTCGGAGTGCAATATTGCTGGCGAGCTGCTCAATTCTATTTTGGTACTGACAATATCTTGTCTCCGTTTGTTCCAAACTTTTCCGACTACAGCAGTTTTACCTTTGGTGTAGACTTCAACCTTTTTGGACCCAAGGTTAGTTACAAACGCGTGAAATACTTGCCTTTCTTTAAGCTAAAAAAGGTGAAGCGCAAACGAAATACCGGACTAATCTTCCGCAACCCAAGCTAAACTATTCTTAAAGGAAAAGGGCCAATCATCGGCTTTTTAAGGGATACCACGCGTTATAATGTATAAAAATCTTATTTTTGAGGAACAATCAACGTCTTGGTAAGACAACTAGCTAAACAGGTCTCTTAAAATTATTAATGCAATCCGAATATATTTAAGCTCAAATACGTAATAACGGTATGCCATCTCAAAAATTAAGTTTACAGCAACGACTATTACAAAAGTTATCACCACAACAAATTCAGGTGATCAAACTTTTGGAGATTCCTACCGTGCAGTTGGAGCAACGCATTAAAAAAGAGCTGGAAGAAAACCCGGTGCTGGAGATGCTGAGCGATACCCCCGACGATGACGGGAACATGCAGGAGGAAGAAAGCCTCAACGACCGGGATAACGAGGAGTTTTCGCTGGAAGATTACATGGATGAGGACGATATTCCGGAATATAAGCTGGCGGCCAACAATTACTCGAAGGACGATAAACAAATCGATATGCCCTACTCGGCCGGAACAAGCTTCCACGAATCGATGCACGAGCAGCTGGGGCTAACAGATTTGGATGAAGAAAAGCGAAATCTGGCCGAATACATCATCGGGAATATTGATGATGACGGTTACTTGCGCCGCGATTTATTGTCGATTAGTGACGATCTGGCTTTCAATCTGAACATGAATGTAACCGAAGAAGAGCTGGAAGAACTTCTGGAGGTAATTCAGGAATTTGATCCCGCCGGAGTTGGTGCCCGGGACCTGCGCGAATGCTTGTTACTCCAAATCCAGCGCAGGAAAGCCACTCCTGCAACCATGCTTGCCGAGAAGATCATATCTCACAATTTTGATGAGTTTACAAAAAAACACTATGACAAAATTCTTCGCAGATACGAGATTACTGAAGACGAACTAAAAGAAGGCTTGAACGAAATACTGAAGTTAAACCCGAAGCCAGGTGGCTCTTACAGTAATCCGCTCAATAAATCGAACCAGGTTATTGTTCCGGACTTTATCCTGGAAAACCATGACGGAGAGCTCCAACTTTCCCTGAATCAACGTAATGTACCCGACCTCCGCATGAGTGGTCATTACATGGATATGCTGAAAAGCTACAGCGAGAACCGGAAAAATATATCCCGGGATCAGAAAGATGCCATGATGTTCGTGAAACAAAAGCTCGACTCGGCCAAATGGTTTATCGACGCTATTCGCCAGCGACACCAAACCTTGTTGATTACCATGTCGGAGATTATCGATTTTCAGAAGGAATACTTCATGGAAGGAGATGAAACGAAGTTGAAACCAATGATTCTGAAAGATATTGCCGACCGCACGGGACTCGATATATCGACCATTTCCAGGGTTTCTAACAGCAAATACATTCAAACTAACTTTGGAATTTTCCCGCTTAAATATTTCTTCTCTGAAGGTATGCAGAAAGACACCGGAGAAGAAGTTTCGACACGCGAGATCAAAAAGATTTTAGAAGAATGTATCTCGAACGAGGACAAGCGCAAGCCCCTTACCGATGACAAACTGGCACAGATACTGAAAGAAAAATCCTACCCGATTGCACGACGTACAGTTGCCAAATACCGCGAACAATTAGGCATTCCGGTTGCCCGAATGCGCAAAGAACTTTAAAAGAAGATTACCCATGACTAAAAGTATAGCGAAAGCCCTATCCTATGTTTTTCATCCGTTACTAATCCCGACACTGGGATTTTTGCTTTTAATGAACAGCGGTTTCTATTTTACCATGCTTTCATTCGAGGCTAAGAAATTTATCATGATAATTGTGGTACTTAGCACGTTGGTACTACCATTAACCGGCATCGGCCTCATGATGTTAGTAACCCGTTTTAAGCTAAATCTTGATAAAGCCTCCGACCGAATTATTCCCCTACTGAACACCGCGCTCTTTTATTACCTGGGCTTTTACTTTTTGGGGAAACTACCGGTATATCCGATATACCGAATAATGCTTATTTCGAGCGTTTTAACGATTGCCGTCTTACTATTTATCACCATTCGTTGGAAAATAAGCGCGCATCTGGCTGCGATTGGGGGATTAATTGGAGTTTTTCTTGCCCTTTCGCTCCGTTTACACTTCAACGGATCAATGTTAATTTGCCTGTTACTGCTAGTTGCAGGTGTGGTTGGCACCTCCCGGATTATACTTGAAAAACATAGACCTCTGCAGGTTTATGCCGGATTTATACTCGGCTTTTTAATCAATTTCCTGGTTATCCAATTCATCTAGAATCCTCTGAAAAGGAAACCGGATTTACCGCTTAACAAATCCGAAAAAAAAGACACAGCCAGAGGACTGTGTCTTCAAAAATATTTTAGTCGGATAAAAGCCTACTCAACGAACTTATAACCGATTCCTTTCAAGGTTTTAATATGATCGTTTCCGATCTTTTCGCGCAATTTGCGAATATGAACGTCAATGGTACGATCACCTACAACAACATTATCACCCCATACGGAGTAGTAAATTTCTTCGCGGGTAAACACCTTACCCGGTTTGGAAACGAGCAACGAAAGTAATTCAAATTCCTTACGCGGCAGGATCATTTCTTCACCGTTCATTTTAATCAGGTAACGCTCCTTGTCGATTACCAAATCACCAATAGATACCGTATTGCTATTTTCAACAACCGCTGCAGTAGCAGCACCACCACCGCCACCAGTACGTTTGAGCAATGCTTTTACACGGCTCACCAACACTTTCGGACGGATTGGTTTGGTAATATAATCATCAGCACCAGCTTCAAAACCGGCTATTTGTGAATAATCCTCTCCGCGCGCTGTCAGAAAGGCAATAATACAACTTTGCAAGGCTGGTATTTTACGCAACTCTTCGCAAGCTGCAATACCGTCCATTTCGGGCATCATCACATCCAAAATAATCAGATGAGGAACCTTTTTTTCAGCAATCTTAATTGCTTCGGCTCCGTTTTGGGCAGTGAACACCTGGAAACCTTCCTTTTCCAGATTGTAGCTGATAAACTCTAAAATATCAACTTCATCATCCACCAAAAGGATTTTATATTTTTCTTCACTCATATCAGGTATTGTTACAAGGCTAATATATTACTACGTTGTAATATTACGATTAAAGTTGAAATAAACTTGAATTTCACGAAAAATACCAAAATCATTTGGCTTTTTCAAGCGTGAAGGTGAAAGTTGTCCCTTCATCGGTTTCGGATTTAACATTAATGGTTTGTTTGTGCGCTTCAATGATGTGCTTCACAATTGACAGGCCTAAGCCAGTACCCCCTTGCTCACGCGAGCGAGATTTATCAACGCGATAAAAACGCTCGAAAATACGCGGTAAATCACCCTTGTCGATTCCAATCCCATTATCCATCACTTCAACCATCAGATGGTCCTTCATATCGTAAAAAGTGACTTTTACAAAACCCTTCTGCCGGCTGTATTTGATCCCGTTAGTCACCAGGTTAGTCAACACTTCCATCATCCGTTTTTTGTCTGCCCGAACCAGTACTGGTTTCTCCGGACGATCAAAAAGCAACTGCAGTTTTCGCTCGCTGGCCATCATCTGCTCCATCTCCAACACGTCGTCAACCATTTTTACCAAGTCGAAGCTTTCAACCCGTAAACGCATCACACCCGACTCCAATTTGTTGATTGATTCCAGATCTTCAACAATTGAAATCATCCGGTCGATACTTTTCTCAGTACGTTTCAAATACAACATGTTGATTTTAGGATCGTCTAGTCCGCCCTCAAGCAAGGTTAAAATGTAGCCTTGAATATTGAAAATTGGTGTTTTCAGCTCGTGAGAAACGTTACCGACAAACTCTTTACGATAGCGCTCCAGGTCCTTCAAACGGATAATTTCCTGAGTTTGATTTTTTGCCCACTGTTCTACTTCCTTGTGCACATCGGCAATCTCACTAACAGGTTGGTTATTATTTTTCGCCGCTTTACCTTGCAAAGGAGTCTCACGGATCACCTTATAAATGGGTTCTATTTTATCGTTGATATAACGGGTCAACAATCGAATTGTCAGATAATAAACAACAACCAATAAGAGGGCAATCATGACGACCTTCACCCCGATTGGCAAGTTAAACATTAACAATACAACACCCTCACAGATACATAACACGGCGATTAAAAGCGTCACGTAAAAAGCTAAACGCTTCGTAGGATAGATCTTCATTCAATTAAAATTTTGGATAAAAAATATGCAGCTCATTTTAGATCAAAGTACACAAATTTACGTTAATGCCGGAAATTTCAGTTCAACAAAGATAAATCGCAACAACTTACAATCAGATTATCAATCAAATAATTTCGACGAAATTCATTTTTTATTGAGAAATCAGGACAAAAATTGCTTATTTCGCCTGTATTTGTTTGTTAACGGATTCTTAATATTTTCTTAATTTATTATTTCTGAGCACTGTAAACAGAGGGTTTATTTTTGCCCCCGATTATAATAAAAATCAAAAATGGAACAATTTTACCTTATCCTGATCGTCGTGCTTTTTGCACTAGCTATTTCAGACCTCATTGTTGGTGTTAGCAACGACGCAGTAAACTTCCTCAACTCCGCTATCGGATCAAAAGCAGCCCCCAAATGGATTATTTTCGCCGTCGCCAGTCTTGGTGTATTGGTGGGTTCTGTGTTTTCAAGCGGAATGATGGAAGTTGCCCGTAAAGGGATTTTTCATCCCGATATGTTCATGTTCTCCGAGATCATGGTCATTTTTATGGCAGTAATGATTACCGATGTAATCATGCTTGACATGTTCAACACCTTTGGACTGCCAACATCAACAACCGTTTCAATTGTATTTGAACTACTCGGTTCAGCCGTTGCTGTATCAATCGTAAAAATTAAGGCTGCCGGCCAACCAATTGGGTTTCTATCGGAATACATCAACAGCGAAAAAGCGTTGGCGATTATTTCAGGAATCCTGGTCTCAGTTATTATCGCGTTTGTTGTTGGTGCCCTTATACAATACTTAGCTCGTATTGTATTTTCATTCCGTCAACACCGTACACTGAAGTATTACGGAGCTATTTTCGGTGGTTTATCAATCGCTGCGATGACATACTTCATGATCATCAAAGGTGCTAAAGGAGCGACTTTCATTACCGAAGACATGCTGAACTACATGAAGACGAATATGATGCAAATTTTGCTCATCAGTTTCGTTGGTTGGACAATCATTCTGCAGCTTCTAAGCTGGGTTTTTAAAATTGATATCCCAAAAGTTATTGTTTTGGTCGGTACCTTTGGTTTGGCTATGGCTTTTGCCGGAAACGACCTGGTAAACTTTATCGGTGTACCTTTAGCCGGTTTCCAATCGTTCAAAGCCTGGATGGCAAGTGGCGCTACTGCTCCCGATTCTTTTTCAATGGGAATGCTGACGGGTAAAGTTGCAACCCCCTCATACATGTTGTTAATCGCCGGATTGGTGATGATTGGAACGCTAATCATGTCTAAAAAAGCTCGCAACGTAGTCGCAACAACAGTTGACCTGGCTCGCCAAAACGAGGGAGAAGAACGCTTCGGATCATCCCTATTGTCACGAATTATCGTTCGCAAAACAATTCAATTCAATAATAATGTTCGCAAAGTTCTTCCGGGTAGCTTTGGCAATTTCATCGATCAAAGATTTGAACATCCAAAAGGGGAACGTATTCTTGCCCTCGAAGATGAAGCTGCTTTTGACAAAATTCGAGCGGCCATCAACCTGATTGTTTCAGGGATCCTGATCTCTATTGGTACATCTTATAAATTGCCTTTATCGACAACTTACGTAACCTTCATGGTTGCGATGGGAACATCGCTATCCGATCGCGCCTGGGGACGGGAAAGCGCAGTTTACCGAATTTCAGGGGTATTTGCAGTAGTCGGAGGTTGGTTCCTGACAGCTTTGGTTGCCTTCACCGTTTCAGCAATTATCGCACTAATTATTTCGCTTAGCGGAAGCTTCATGATCTTTGTCTTTATTGGCGTGGCAATATTCACAGTCGTCCGTACACACCTTGTATTACGCAAGAAAGCAGTCGACCAAAAGAATGAAGAAGAAGAGATTGTTATTGAAAGTGATGGTACCGACAAAGTAATTGAAAAAACCAAGACACAAGTAATCAACGCAGTAATTACAGTCAATCAAGTATACACAACAGCAATGGAGAGCTTCTTAAATGAAAAAAGAGGCCACCTGAAAGAAGCAGTTGAATTGAAGAACAATTTCGACAAGAAGACCAAAAAAATGAAAAATAAGGTTTCTTCTGTGATCGATAAGTTACAGCAAAGCGATTCACTGGATTTGGGGCATTTCTATGTTCAGCTGGTTGATTACATGCGTGAAGTTTCACATTCTTTGACCTATTTGGTTGATCCGTTATATGAACATCTCGAAAACAACCATAAGCCATTTAAGGAATCGCAAATTGAGGAATTAACTGATTTCTTAACCAACACATCCAACTTTGTCAATTTAACGCTACAAATTGTGAAAGAGCAAAAATATGAGGAGTTAAATAAGGCAATTGAAAAGCGCGATGAAATCATTCAAAAACTTGCTCAGCTTGAAAAAGCTCAAATTAAACGCATCAAGAACAAAGAGGTGAATACCCGTAACTCGGTACTTTTCTTCAACCTTGTATCCGAGACCAAGAACTTGTTGATGCACTATATCAACCTGATCAAAGCACATCGTGACTTCTCGACGAATGCAAAAAAATAAACGCAATAAAAATCTGATATAAAAAAATCCCGGCCTTTACGACCGGGATTTTTTTGCTTATAGATATCGATATCTTTCTTAATTAATCTTCTTCAGACCAACCGTAAAGTGTCTCATAATAGGCGCTTCATGCTCAATCATGAAACCACGGGTAATTTGTTCCCGTCGATTGTATAGGTTAATCAATCCGGCAGCGACTACATCCATATGGTTGTTTGTATATGTTCGGCGCGGAATCGCCAAACGCAAATATTCAGTACTTGGATAGCGATTCTCGTGCGTTACAGGATCGCGATCAGCCAACAGGGTTCCAACCTCAACACCTCGAACACCAGCTTCCAGGTAAAGCTCTACAGCTAATGTTTGAGCCACATATTCTTCTTTGGGGACAGCCGGCAAAAAGCGGCGTGCATCGACAAATACAGCGTGTCCGCCTAATGGCCGTTGAACCGGAACACCAGCCTCAATCAATTTATTTCCCAAATAATGCACCTGACTAATCCGCGTTTCCAGATAATCAGCTTCAGTCGCCTCATCCAAGCCAACAGCAAGTGCATTCATGTCTCTTCCCGACATACCGCCATAGGTTAAAAATCCTTCATACATGATGTTATAAACCGACGCCTGATCGAACCACTCCTTGCTTCGCATAGCCAACAAACCACCAATATTGACAATCCCGTCTTTTTTGCTGCTCATCGTCATACCATCAGCATAAGAGTACATCTCTCGCACAATTTCTTTAATCGATTTGTCAGCATAACCTTCTTCGCGTTGTTTGATGAACCACGCATTTTCAGCAAAACGAGCTGAATCAAATACAACCGGTATTCCATAACCTTCGGCCAATTGTTTTACTTGTCGTAAGTTGCTCATTGAAACCGGCTGACCACCGGAAGTGTTACAGGTAACGGTAACAATGATCATCGGGATTTGCTCTTTCGGGTAACTCTCAAGCACCAATTGAAGCTTATTGAGATCGATATTACCTTTAAAAGGATGGTCAATCGTCGTATCAAAAGCTTCATCGATCGTACAGTCAACTGCACTCGCCTTTCTAAACTCAATATGTCCTTTAGTCGTATCGAAGTGTGAATTGCCGGGAACAACATTTCCTTCCTTCACCAAAACTGAAAACAAGACGTTCTCGGCAGCACGACCTTGATGAACAGGCAACAGATATTCGAAACCAAAAAGTTGTTTTACACGGTCTTTTAAATTGAAAAATGACGATGATCCGGCATAGCTTTCGTCTCCGGTCATTACAGCTGCCCATTGGCGATCACTCATCGCTCCGGTACCACTGTCGGTAAGCAAATCAATATAAACCTGATTGCTTCTGAGGTTAAACAAATTATAATCAGCCTGGCGAATCCAGGTTTCACGTTCTTCACGGGTACTACGGTAGATCGGTTCTACCATTTTTATGCGGTAATTTTCTGCAAAAGGAAGTTCCATCTTCTAATCTTTTTAGCTTGTTATTTTGAATATTATAAACACGAAAAGGCAATACATTCAAATGCATTGCAAACGGCCCTAAACGTTCGGTTTAGGGCATAAGAAACTAAGCGATTAGAAATGGAAAGAATCGCGTTTTTTGATGTTAAGGTATCGATGGCCGTAAAATGCTATTTCGACATCAAAAAGACACATAATTGAATTATTTTTTGCAAAAATACAACGAAACAAATTGGTATAAACTGCGATTTATCAGGTTCTAATTTTCAAGACTCTTAAACCAGCTAATCGTTTGAAGTCCAAAAGGAAGCACACCACTGCTGTGATCGGCGCCGGCGATCGTTGTCAGGCTAATGGTATTGTCATCCACCCCTAAATCACGGAAATCCTGCAAAAAGTCTTCCGATATAACAAGCGGAATGTAAACATCTTCATCGCCATGAAACAGTCGTGTTGGCGTACTTAAATCCCAAGCCGTAATACTGTTTGCCTCCAATGCTGACTTAACCGATGAAAACTGACTATCCGTGGCATAACCAGACATAAAATCAGCAGTAAAAAGCCCTGAAACATTATCGGTCAAAGCCGCATTAATCTCACCTCCTGATGTTTCAAAATCGAACAAATCGGGAATCTCAGAAGCATAAGGCTCGGCAAAAATATCGCTCATGGTGTTCGAAATCAAACCATGTTGCTGGTAAGCGTATAAAATATAGGGGAAATAAAAGGGCATTGGGTAGGTCTCTTGAGCAAGAACCCAATCCGTCATCTGGCTCAGATTATAGGGCCCGGCTCCGCAAGAGGCTGCTTGCAACGAAAAACCATCTAAAGGATCCTGATCCAATTCCTTTAACAATTGCATAGTACTCCACCCACCTTGCGAGTAACCTGCCAGCAATAAATTGCCATTCAAATTAGCTTCAATTTCATCTTTGTCCATCAACTCTTTCGTTGCTTTAATCATATCAACCAAGGCCGGCAAGGTATTTTCTTTCTCCAGGTAAGGATGAAAAACCGATTCGGAACTCCCGAAGCCGGGATAATCCGGAATGGCAATGACAAAACCCATGGATGCCATACTCGCCAAAACCACAACTGTATTCTGAAGATCAGCAACACTATTCACCTGATAACTTTTACTTGGTGCATCGCTATACAATATATTGGTTCCGTTTTGAAATGAAAGCAATGGATAATTACCTGCTGAAGCTGGTACGGCAACAATCCCGGAAGCAGTTAGCTCTTCACCCTGAAAGGTTGTTTTATAGGTTATTTTATAAACATTTACGCTTGACTTAACAGAACTACTAAGGCCGGAAACTTCAGGATATTCAACTTCCAGCGCACTAATTCCGGCCTGAATAAGCAACTGAGGAATCGGATCAGCAGTCTGGCTACTCACTAAAGTCTCCTGCACCGGATTTACTGTACCCGAATCTTCATTTTTACAAGCATTCGTTCCCAGGAGCACTACAACAACTAACAACCAAGAGATTTGCTTAAGCATTTTCATCCTCAATAATTTTGAAAAAAAGATTAATCACTGAATCCAAGCTCCGCCACTACTTTACGCAGATAATCGCGGGTATAATAATCATCATCCATCAAAACATCATTCCAAACAACAATGTCCAGATCCATTGTTCGGGGGCCAAATTTAGCTAGCGACCTGTCACGACCCAAGCGATCTTCAACCGATTTTAAATAGGCGTTAAACACCGATTGTTCCGACTCTGTTTCAATCAAAGCCGCTCCATTTACAAAATCGGGCTGATTCTCAATTCCAATCGGCTTTGTTCTGATCAGTTCCGAGACTTGCACTAAGCGACATTCAGCATCCAGTATCCGCAACATTTTGCGAATATTTTCATCCGGCTGAATATTGGAGCCAATCGATATTATGACCCGATTCAACGACGAACCTCCATTTCGTATGAAACTGACTCAGCAAAACGCAAGGCATGAGGCTTATCCACCTCAACCTTCGCATAAGTTACCCGTTCATCTTCCAGGATCATATCCAGCAAGTTGGAAGTCAAAACCTCCAACAACTTAAAATGTCCTTCCTGCACATGAGCGATAATCTTTTTAGTAATCATCTTATAGTCGTAAATTCCATCGGGCTCATCGGCCTTAAGGGCCTCAGGAGGAACCGGTGCTTCAATTTCAACATTGATGATCACATCTTGCTTATTAACCAGCTCGTCGGGATTAAAACCAATATAAGTTCGTAGTAAAAGATTTTTGACGCGAATTTTAGCCATAATGTTTGCTGTTTATTTTCAACCATCCTTTTTGTCAAAGGTTTTTTAGAATAACATAAGGACCAAAAGAATGTTGTCTGTTCTAAACAATCTGTCCTAAGTTTTCGCCACCATCGCAAAATAAAAGCTGACCGGTGAGGTGATCATTCTCCAGAATGTAGTCCAAACTTTTCAAGATTGGTTCTATTCCACTGGGCTTTTGCATAGGTGTTTTCTTGGCCAATAACCAAAGGTACGATTCATCTTTATCGTTCGGTGGTAAGGTAACACCGGGAGCAATCGCATTAACCCGAATATAAGGTCCAAACTCCAGAGCTGCCATCTTAGTTAATTCCCACAAAGCTTTCTTCGAAAGGCTATAAGCCGCATAATCCGATTTGCTATTTGTAATCCGGGTATCTACTAAATTAACGATAAGGCCTTTGCCAATATGGCGGGCAAAATCGCGAATCAGTAAAAAGGGCGCCCGATAATTAATCATCATAATTCGATCGAGCAGGTCAAAATGGGTCTCAAAAATAGAAGCCCCTTCAAACACAGAAGCATTGTTGATCAACAAATCGAGCTGACCAAACACACGTAATACCTCGGGCACTAAACTTTCTACCGCAAACGGATTTTGCATGTTCGACTGGAACAACACAAATTGTTGCTCCGGGTAATGTTTTTGAAGTTCATTGATCAGCTTATTGGCCGCCTTTTCCGATGTGTTGTAGTGCAAAGCCAAATTCCACCCCTGCTCTGCCAGGTGAAGCGAAATTTCTTTTCCCAAACGTTTGGCCGATCCGGTAATTAATGCTGTTCGTTTTGTCATATTGTCTCTCAAGCTTTAAAGTTTGGGAATGCACAGGTCTCTTTCATTGTTTTTTGTTTAATCATGTCCATTCCACAAAATTTCACATAAAAAGATAGCTAATTTCTTTTAAACGAGGGTTACGCATCTAAAAAGAAATCAAAAGTAGTCTATCATCCTACTTCTAAAATAACTTAAATAACATTTTAACCAAGAAAGATTAAAATGTTTGAAACAATCGCCACTTTAAATACGAAATAATAAATAGATTCTGAATCCCAAAAACGTCGAGCCATGAACGAGAAACTAATCACGATTGCTCTGCTACCATACTCAAAAGCAGAAGTTTTACGTTCGATGCTGGAAGCTGAAGGTATCGAATGCACCCTTGAAAATATTAATTTAATCCAGGGAGCGGTTGCCTCCGGGGTGAAAGTGCGCATTTATGAAGAGGACGTCAAAAAAGCCTGGCCAATTATCGACCAGCTAATGGGGAAAAAAGCCAAAGAGGAAATAAAAACGGAGAACACGATTTTAATTCCTGTGGATTTCTCCAACTATTCCTTTAAAGCTGCCTTAATGGCTTTTGAAATTGCCCAGAAACTGGGATCTAAACTCATCTTCTTTCACGTCATTCAGCAACCCGATTTTTTCAGTATGCCTTACTCCGATGTTATGGCATTCAACTCCGGTCTGTACGACCATCTCAAAGAACGGGAAGAACTGGCCGATCAGGAATTAAGTAAATTTGCGACCAAACTAAAAGACTATGTAGGGCAAAAAGTATGGGAATCCATTGAATCGGAACACATGATCAAATTGGGATATCCCGAAGATGATATTCTGTACTACACAGACAAACACCCACCAAGACTAATCGTTATGGGGATCAAAGGTCCCGACGAAGAAAATCCGGATATTATGGGTAGCACAACAGCCGGAGTGATCTACAAATCCGCTGTTCCGGTTTTGGTGATCCCCGCCAAAGCTCCGCTGTTAAATCTGGCATCGATGAAACATATCGTTTATGCGACAAATTTTGATGAGAAAGATATTCTCTCAATCGACAAATTGCTTGGATTGCTGAAACCGTTCAACGCAAAAGTATCCTGCTTACATATCGGGCCAGATGCAGCCCGCGAATGGGATGAAGCCAAACTGGAAGCATTGCACAACATGCTTAGTCAAAAATACCCGGATACCCCGATTGAATGTATTGTGAAACAAGGTTCGAACATTCTGGACGACTTAGATCACTTCATCGAGGAAAACAAGATCGATGTGCTGTCGCTGACCACACACAAGCGCAACATGATAACCCGAATTTTCAACCCGAGTGTAGCTCGTAAAATGGTTTTTCATGTGAAGACTCCCTTGTTAGTTTTTCACTCTTAAATACAAAAGAGAGCATATTTAAACAATACGCTCTCTTTTGCTATATCCAACAATAATAAACTCTTATTTGAATGTGTTCAATTTAGCCAGGTACTTCCCAATAATGTCGAACTCGAGGTTCACAACAGTACCTTCCTTAAACGTGTGGAAGTTTGTTTCCTTGTGGGTGTAAGGAATAATAGCAACCTGGAATGAATTATTTTTCGAATTCACAACCGTCAGGCTGACACCATTTACTGTAACCGAACCTTTTTCAACGGTCATATAACCTTGCTGCGCTGCTGATTTGTCAAACACATATTCGAACGTATAGTACCAGCTCCCGTCGGCTTCTTCAACCATTTTACAAACCGCAGTTTGATCCACGTGTCCCTGAACAATGTGACCATCTAACCGACCGTTCATCATCATACTACGCTCCAGGTTTACCTTTGAACCAACTTCAAGATAACCCAAATTCGTTTTCAGAATGGTCTCTTTAATAGCCGTTACGGTGTACGTCTTCGCTTGGGTATCGATTTTTACCACCGTCAGGCAAACACCATTGTGCGCCAGGCTTTGATCAATCTTCAACTCATCAACAAACGAACAGGTCAACGTGAAATGGTAATTTTCCTGTTCCTTTTCAATGGCCTTAACAACGCCATATTCTTCTACGATTCCTGAAAACATGCTAATTGATTTTTAATTTGGGCGAATTTACCGAAAAGCACTCAATCCCGAAAATAATCGCTGGCTTTAAAAACCATGCTCAACCACTTAGCTGATTGTCTTTTCAAAGCCGGGTAACTTACGATGCTGGCTTTTTTGCTCATAGGCATAGGCCAACTTGAGTAAAACAGGCTCACTCCACGCTCTTCCCCAAAAAGAAATCCCAATGGGTAAGCCTTTTACAAAACCTGTCGGAACAGTCACACTCGGATACCCGGCAACTGCAGCAGCATCGCTGCTTGATCCGGTAAAATGGTCACCGTTCACCCAGTCGATAGTCCACGATGGACCGTTAGTTGGTGCAATAAGAACATCCAACTGATGTTCATCCATCAACCGGTCAATACCTTCTCCACGCGATTTGTCTTTGGATGTCTTCAAGGCCTTCAGATATTCCGGATCATATAACCCTTTAGTCTGTTCCGCCTCTTCAAAGATCTCTTGTCCGAACCAAGGCATTTCTTCTTTAGCATGCTTTTTATTAAAGTCAATTAAATCAGCCAAAGTCCTTAATGACTGATCAGTTCTACTTTCAAGATATTTTCCCATATCAGCCTTCAATTCCGTGATCAACACTGTCCACTCGGCTTTTTCCCATTCGCTGCGGGTTTTCAACTCTAAATTATCAACAATCTCAGTTCCTATACTTTTCAAATCTTCTAAAGCAAGCTCCATCAAAGCGGTTACTTCCAAATTAGAAAGAAACATACTACGTACCACTCCCACCCGAATTCCTTGCAAATTATTCTCATTCAGAAACTGCGTGTAGTCAGCATAGATTTTCCCTGGCCCCAGATTTGTCTCCGCATCATTTGGATCCGATTCAGCCAAAGCTCCCAGCAAAATGGCGGCATCCTTCACCGTGCGACACATGGGGCCTGCCGTATCCTGACTATGAGAGATCGGAATGATTCCATCCCGACTCCACATCCCAACCGTCGGTTTTATGCCAACAATGCCATTGATGCCCGATGGACACACAACCGAACCGTCTGTTTCGGTTCCAATGCCGATAGCACATAAGTTTGCAGAAACCGCTGCACCTGTACCGGAACTTGACCCGCAAGGACTACGATCAAGAAAGAAAGGATTCCTAACCTGCCCACCGCGACCACTCCACCCACTACTCGAGTTGGTTGAACGAATGTTGGCCCACTCGCTGAGGTTTGTTTTTCCCAACAGCACTGCACCTGAATCACGTAACTTTTTCACAATAAAAGCATCGTCAGGAGCAGAAGTACCCGCCAAGGCCAATGAACCGGCAGTTGTCATCATTTTATCTCCAGTGTCAATATTGTCCTTGATTAAAATCGGAATTCCGTGCAGTAAACCGCGCACTTTCCCAGCACTCCGTTCATCATCCAACTGTTTAGCTATTTCCAGAGCATCGGGATTAACCTCGATAACCGCTTCCAAAGCAGGATTGACTAAGGCGATACGGTCAAGATATTTTTGACAAATCTCAACTGAACTCATTTTGCCCTCAGCCATCAATTGCTGCAGCTGATCAACGGTAAACTCGTTCAGTTCAAAGTCACTCAAATTGGGAGTTTCGTGACTTTCTTTATTTTCTCCCGGAGTTGAAGTACAAGCGGTAAGTCCGGTCATGGATAAAACCGGACCGCTAACCAGTGCTGATTTTACAAAGTTGCGACGTTTCATAGGATTTCTTTTTCAAACCCCAATTTAGAGATTAACCCTTGATTTACAAAACGAAAAAAGGAGCCAACTGACTCCTTTTTGTTCACTATTTTTGGTGTTTTACCTTTTTGTATACTGTTGCTCGTAGTACTTTTGATAATCGCCGCTGGTGACATTCTCCAACCATCGCTCATTTTCGAGGTACCAATCAATGGTCTTCTCCAATCCTTCTTCGAACTGCAAACTTGGCTCCCAAGCCAATTCTTTATGCAATTTTGACGAATCGATTGCATAACGCAGATCATGCCCTGCCCGATCCTTCACAAAAGTGATTAATTGGGCTGAGGTTCCTTCTTCTCGTCCGAGCTTGCGATCCAAGATCCGACACATCAAATGAATTAAATCGATATTTGTCCATTCGTTATGGCCACCAATGTTATAGGTTTCACCTATTTCCCCCTGATGAAAGATCACGTCAATTGCCCGGGCATGATCATCAACCCACAGCCAATCGCGAATATTTTCGCCTTTCCCGTAAACAGGAAGCGGTTTATTATTTCGGATGTTGTGAATAAAAAGCGGAATTAACTTTTCGGGGAACTGGTACGACCCGTAATTGTTGGAGCAATTCGAAACCAGTGTCGGCAATCCAAAAGTGTCGCAATACGCCCGTACAAAATGATCGGAACTTGCTTTGGAAGCCGAATAGGGACTATGCGGATCATATTTAGTGGTTTCAGTAAATAGGCCTTCTTTTCCCAGCGATCCGTAAACCTCGTCGGTTGAGATATGATAAAACAGCTTACCGTCGGTATTGTCTTTCCAAATATCGCGGGCTGCATTCAACAAATTTACGGTGCCAATTACGTTCGTGAAAACAAACTCTGTTGGGTTTGAAATAGAACGATCAACATGCGACTCGGCAGCCAAGTGAATAACGCCATCAAAACGGTATTTGCGAAATAAAGCCAACATTGCTTCACCATCAACAATATCGCCTTTCACAAACTCATAGTTTGTTTTGTTCTCGACATCCTTCAGATTAGCCAGATTTCCCGCATAAGTGAGTTTGTCGAGGTTAATAATTCGGTAGTCCGGATATTTATTAACAAATAAACGAACGACATGCGAACCAATAAACCCGGCTCCTCCGGTAATTAAAATAGTCTTCATCATCGATACTTTTAAAACCTAAAGGTAGGTTTTGATACCAACTAAAACAACTTCAAAAAACTTCCGGGGATGGACGTTTCAAAGCGTAGTTTTTTCCCGGTAACCGGATGATTAAAGGCCAAAACCCAGGCATGCAATCCCAGGCGGCGAATCGGATTCATTGTTGCTCCATATTTTTTATCACCAATAATCGGGTGTCCCAAATCTTTCATATGCACACGAATCTGGTTTTTACGACCGGTCTCCAGATTCACTTTTAAGAGCGAAAGGGCCTCATTCACTTTCAGTGTCGAGTAATTTGTGATGGCATGTTGTCCCTTCTCCGGATTTTGTGAGGAATAGACGATAAAAGCTTTACTTTCGAACAAGTAAGAGCTGTGAGTCCCCTCCGGGGGATCCAGCTGGCCTTCAACAACTGCCAGATAAGTTCGCTCGGCAACTGTTTGTGTCCAGGTTTCCTGAATGAGGTCTTTTATTTCTTTCGACTTGGCAAAAAGCATCAAACCACTTGTTTCGCGGTCAAGCCGATGCACAATGAATATTTTATTGCCCCGATCCTGCGACTTCACATAGCTACTGAGCATACTGTACACCGTATCGCGTTTTTCCTTTTCAGTAGCAATGGTCAGCAAACCGGCATTTTTATTCACGACAATAACATGTTCGTCTTCGTGAACAATAACGACACCGGGCATCTTAACCGCACTCTCGGCCGGACGACGACTTAATTCAATTGAATCGCCAGGTTTCAAAACATGATTAAACTGACTAATTGCCGTACCATTAACAACCACCTGTCGCTTTTTAAGCATGGTTTTTATGTTATTCCGGTTTTTATGTGGAAGGCTCTCAATCAGAAATTTCATCAATTCAGCTTCTTGCTTCACTTTAAAGCGAATCGACTCTGGTTTCTTACCTCTTGGCGTCTTGTTTTTATCGCTGCTTTCGTTCTTGTTTTTCATGCTATATCAACTATGTAATGCAGACCGATGAAAACGATCTGACCGCCACAAAGATATATCTATTCTTGATACTTTTAGCAAGCGCTGAGAAACAACACACGATCCGCTTTCAGGATGACTAGAAGACACAAAAAGAGCCTTCCCAAAATCAGGAAAGGCTCTCTTGTATATCCGAATAAATTCTAATTTCTATTGAATTCCGCGAACGCGTTTTTCCCAGTTCCAGGCTGAAAGTAACGTTTCTTCCAAGCCTTTCACAGCTTTCCAGCCAAGCTCTTCATTCGCATAGGTTGTATCGGCCCAAATCTTTTCGATATCTCCGGCACGACGCTCAACAATTTTGTAATTCAATTTCACACCAGTTGCTTTCTCAAAACCGTTTACGATCTCCAAAACGGAGTAACCGTTTCCTGTTCCCAGGTTGAAAATTTCATAACCTGCTTTGTTTTTACCTTCCAGCAAACGGGCAATGGCAACAACATGTGCCTGAGCCAGATCAACCACATTGATATAATCGCGAACAGCCGAGCCATCTGTTGTATCGTAATCATCACCAAACACTTTAAGCTCGTCGCGCAAACCGGCGGCTGTTTGTGTGATAAAAGGAACCAGGTTTTGTGGAACGCCCAAAGGAAGTTCTCCAATTAAGGCTGTTGGATGCGCACCAATTGGGTTAAAATAACGCAAAGCGATCCCCTTCAATTGGGGATAAGCCTTTATGCTGTCATTCAAAATATCTTCGTTCACACGTTTCGTATTTCCATAAGGCGATTCAGCATCCTTGCGAGGTGTTTTTTCAGTGACCGGCAAAACATCCGGTTGACCATAAACGGTACAAGATGAAGAGAATACAATATTCGGGATGTTATACTTCAGCTGACAATCCAAAATATTCATCAGCGAAACCAAGTTATTACGATAATAGTGCAACGGAATTTGAACTGATTCGCCTACAGCCTTAGAAGCCGCGAAATGAATAATCGCTGCGATATCGGTGTTTTTACTGAAGAATTCGTCTGTTTTTGCAGCATCTGCAAGATTTAACTGCTCGAAAGCTGGCTTTTTACCGCTAATCTTTTCGATATTGTCTAATACCTCGATGCTTGAGTTTGAAAGGTCATCAACAACAACTACGTCGTAACCCGATTGTTGAAGTTCAACTACTGTGTGAGAACCAATGTAACCGGTTCCGCCGGTTACCAATATTTTTGTTGCCATAAGTTGGTTTTAATTTTTTTGTAAAAATAGCAATAATCAATCGACCATAGTCAGTTCGGACTGTGTATATTAATACGCGAAGAGTTCAAAAATCCCTCAACCTGTTGAAAACTTTCCGTTGGCAGCCCATTAAATTTTCCTTATTTTTGGTTTAATAAAGATGAAATCTGTGGAATTACTAGCTTACATCAAAGAATTATTATTGTTGAATGACTGTGTGATCATTCCGGGCTTTGGCGGTTTTGTAACCAATTACAAACAAGCCGGGCTGCACGCATCTCAATTCACACCGCCAAGTAAATCTGTTAGTTTCAACAGAAAGCTGAACTTTAACGATGGATTATTGATCAACCACATCGCATCGGAAGAAGGGATCAACTACATTGCTGCACGCAAAAAAGTTGATTTGCTGGTTCAGGAACTGAATTACCGTTTGACCGATGGCGAAGAAGTTACTATTTCAGGCTTGGGGAATCTCCTTTATGATGAGCAGCAACACTTAGTATTCATCCCAAAGATCGAAGAGAACCTGAATATTGATGCTTTTGGATTAGCTTCATTTTCATACGAAAGTTTGTTTGCTCGTCAAATTGCCCGCAAAGCTATTTCACAGGAAGACCGTCAGGCAGTTGAAGTAATCTTTCAAAAACGCAGTTTGAAAAAGGTACTTTTGGCAGTTCCGCTTTTATTTGCTTTAGCTGTAATTCCGTTAAAAAATAATACTTCTAATATTCAGAAGTCGGATATGAGCTACATCCGCGAAATGATGGCTCCAGCGCCAACTCCGGTTGAAGAAGAAACAACAACCACTGAAGTCAATCCTGCAACAGAAGCAACCATTGAAGAAGCTCCGGTTGAAGAGCAAATTCAAGAAGCTCCTGCTCGCTACTTCCTGATTGTTGGTAGTTTCAAAAACGAAGAGAATGCGAAAACATTCATCCATCAACTCGACAAAAAAGGTTTCCAGGGAACCAACCTTGGCGTAATTAAAGGATTGCATTACATTTCGCTGGGTGGTTATGTGAACATCGACGATGCGCTTAACGCTCGTGAAAATTACATGGCCCAGTCATCAGGATCCGGGGCCTGGATTTACAAGAAGATGTAAAAATCAGATCATATATTGAAAGGCTGTCTTTACGACAGCCTTTTTCAATTATAATCCCACCAATTTCTATTTTATCAACTTAAAAGCATGTTTCCACTCGTGTCTCAGGAAACCGGGAATACACCATAGCACAGCAAGCATCTCAATCGGTCGGGCAGCTTCCACACTTCCCATATCGGCATAATCCCAGCCAAATTCCTTCAAAATAGTTTTGACTTCATTCTTCGCTTCATCATTATTTCCACAAATAAACATGGTCGGTTTTTCTTTCAAATCCGGGTCAACCATCAACTCGTTACCAATACTGTTAAACGCTTTAACAAAATTGATTCGGGAGTATTTTGCCTGCAGCTGTTCCATCAACGATGAGTTTTGCGCCGTGAAATAACGTAAAACACCATGATCAGGCTGATCGCTGCTAATCGGGTTACAAGTATCAATCACTGTCTTTCCATGTAAATTTGCTCCACCTGCCAAGTCCAGTACGAATTCAGCAGCACTTCCTTTAACTGCCAACACCACAACATCGCCAAAGCGCGCGGCATCCTCAAACGAACCTAACGACGCATCTTCTCCGACTTCCTGCAGCCAATCCTGCAAATTTCCCGGTTGACGTGTGCCAACCTTCACCTTGTAACCGTGTTTCAGGAAACCATTTGCGAGAACCCGACCAACAACACCGGATCCAAGCACACCTACCCGATTTCTCATAACTCCAATATTTAATAATTTAAGAAAGAACCATTTTGTTATCTTTTACGATCTTTTAGTCATTAAGTTAAAAGCTGCTTGCACGAAGATTTATTATCTTCAGACCCAAATTGAAGTCCATGAAGAAACCCGCATTTTTACATCCAGGAGACCGAATTCGCATCGTTTCGCCAGCTGGAAAAATTAGTGCTGAAAAAATAAAACCAGCTCTTGAATTACTCCAACAAGAAGGATACGAAGTCGTTACAGGCAAGTCTGTTTTCGATTCTCACTTTCAGTTTTCGGCTACCGACGATCAACGGTTATCCGATTTACAGGAAGCCCTGGATGACCCGCAATGTAAAGCTATTATTTGCTCGCGCGGAGGCTATGGAACAATTCGTATTGCCAATCAATTAAATTTTGATCGTTTTCGACAAAACCCCAAATGGTTGATTGGTTTCAGCGACATTACCGTTCTCCACGCTTGGTTTCAAAAAGAAGGATTTTGCAGTATCCATGGTCCGATGCCGGGTTTCTATTTAAAAGAAGGACAACCTACAGAAAGTTATCATCAGCTAATGCAGCTCATTTCCGGTAAAATACCGGCGTATTCATTCGAAAAAGCAGCATTAAACCGCTCAGGAGAAGCTACAGGGGAGTTGTGCGGCGGAAACCTGTCGATCGTTTACAGCCTGCTTGGAACACCGCAGCAAATTGATTCCGACAATAAAATTCTCTTTATCGAAGATCTGTCGGAATATCTCTATCACCTGGATCGCATGATGTACGGACTTCAGCTTTCCGGATCATTGAAGAACCTGAAAGCCCTATTGGTTGGCAGCTTTACTGACATGAAAGACAATGATTCACCCTATGGCCAGAGTGTTGAAGAAATTATCTTCAATGCTGTTAAAGACTACAACTATCCGGTTTACTTTAACTGTCCCTCAGGACATATCGACGAAAATATGCCATTGGTTTTTGGACAAAACTATTCGATATGCGAGCAGGAGGACAAAATCAGAGTTTCTCCTGTAAACAACTAGTATTTCTTTAGAAATTTCAGGGTTTCTTTTACGCCTTCCTCATAGGAGGTTGGCCTGAAGTTAAAAGCGTTCTCAAATTTCGAAGAATCGAAAATATAAGGTAACTCTTGCTGATACAGCATTTCGTAAAGTTCCTCAGCCATTTTATCAACGTAACCATAGAGCTTCAACGCCCACTTAGGGATTAAGGTACACTTAGGATCTTTTCCCATCTGTTCGGCACACAATTGGGCCCATTCTTGACCAGTAAGACCCGGATTTGAAGTTGGCATATGCCAGACTTGCCCCTGTGCTTCATGTGCATCGGCCAATAAAGCTAAAGCCTTAGCACAATCGCAAGTATAAGTGAATGAATGAGGTTCTGTTAGATTTCCAAGCCACTGGGCTCTCTTCCCCTTTTCAAGATTATGAATAACGAGATTCCAGAGCATACTTGTATGTACTGAATGTGGACCATACAAATCTGCAGACCTGGCGATAATTGCCCGAATGTTTTTCTGAGCCATCTCCTCTTCGAGCTGTCGGGCAATTTTAGCCCTTACCTCTCCTTTTCTACTACAAGGATTGTACGGTGTTTCTTCCGTCATTTTTCCATGAACAGCACCATACATATAGACATTATCAAAGAAAACCAACAAGGCATTTTCCTTAATACAAGCTTCGGTAACATAGTCCATTATGCGAGGCCATTCTTCCTTCCAAACCTCATAGCGGTAAGGCAAACCCGCACACAAATAGACAACCTCCGATCCTTTAACCGATTTTAAAACATCCAGGAAAGAGGTTAGATCACCCTTTACGGATTCAGCTCTTGGCATCGAATAAGCTCGCCGACTAAACAATCGCACTGACTTATTCTGACTTAATAATTCCTCAGCCAAGCAGTTTCCTATAGAACCTCCTGCCCCAAGGATTGTATGCTTTTTGACTTCCGTACCGGAAACTTCCTTTTTATCCATCATTTTAGTTAAATCTTATCGTTCACTTAGGTTCAAATGCAAAGTATAACTATTGGAACAACTCTTTAGTTAAAGACTGATTAATAAAATGAATGGAGGTATTAAAACTACTTAAATATCTTTTTCTTTCTTTCGTCTCCCTTCGACCCACAAATAAATCGTAGGCAAAACCAATAGTGTTAAAAAGGTTGAGGTAATTAAACCACCGATTACTACAGTTGCCAATGGTCGTTGCACTTCGGAGCCCGGGCCTGAGTTGAAAGCCATAGGGATGAAACCTAAACTTGCTACTAAGGCAGTCATCAAAACCGGGCGTAGCCGGTCCCCTGCTCCTTCAACAACCAGTTTTTTAAGCGAGCCGGAATGTTCTTTCCGAAGCTCATTAATATGATCGAGCAATACAATACCATTTAGCACTGCTACCCCAAATAAAGCAACAAAACCAATGCTGGCTGATACAGACAGGTACATTCCCCGCAACCAAAGCAAGAACACACCTCCTGACAACGCAAATGGGAGGTTCAACAGGATAATCATCGCAAAGCGCATGCTGCCAAAATTGAGGTATAACAAGCCAATAATGATGAATAAAGACAAGGGAACAACTAGCAACAAATGGTTCATCGCCCGCCGTTGATTTTCGAAAGTACCTCCGTACTCCAGAAAATATCCGGGAGGAACATTGGCCTTTTTATCAATCGCAGCTTGCAAATTAGCCACGTAAGTACCAATATCGATATTTTTGATATTCACACCAACAATCAACCGGCGCCAACCATTTTCACGCTGAATTTCGCGAGGACCTTCCTGAGCGACAATGTTACTTACACGCTTCAGCGGAATAAATTGTCCGTTCCCCAGGTAAACCGGAATTTCCTGAATCTGTTGCAATTTCTCGCGAATATCCTTCGGATAGCGAACCAGGATATCAAAACGGCGCTGCCCTTCGTAAACCTGCCCGGCCACTTGTCCTCCAATACCGGCTTCTATCACCTGTTGCACTTCATCCACATTCAAGCCAAAAGATGCAACAGCCTCCCGATCAATTTCAATGGTTAAGTAAGGCTGCCCAATTGGTTGTTCTACAAAATAGTTATCCGTACCATCCAGCGAAGCAGTAATCTTCGAGATTGATTCCCCAATTCGGTTCAACTCATCCAGATCTTCCCCGTAAATTTTAACAGCCAAATCTGATTTCACTCCGCTGGTTAGTTCATCAACACGCATGGCAATAGGTTGAGTGAAGTTATAAGCTAAACCAGGTTCGGTTTGCAAATAGGGTTCTATCTGCTTGATAATATCCTCTTTAGTCATCCCTTTTCGCCATTCTTTTGGATCTTTCAACACAACCCATACATCTGTTTGGTGCACTCCCATCCAGTCGTTGGCCAAATCGGAACGCCCTGTTTTCGGAACAACCGTTTTTATCTCCGGAATATTTTTCATGAGTTCACCAGCCAGCCAATTCGCATTTTCGATTGACTCATCCAGAGTTACCGAAGGCATTCGAACCTGTTCAACCAAAATAGAACCTTCCTCCAATTCCGGTAGAAACTCACTTCCAAGTCGCAACATCACAATAACGGAAAATACAAATAGTAGTAGGGCTGAAACCAACACCAGCACCCGCTTCTCCATATGCCATTCGAGTACTTTCAGGTATCGCGGCTTCAGCCAATCAATTAAAATATTTCGACGCAGTTTTACTCCTTTTCGGAATATGATTGCAGCAACCGAGGGAATAAAAACCAAGGCTAAAAGCAAAGAGCCTAAAACAGCTGCTGCCACGGTAATAGCCATCGGCCGATAAAGAATCCCCTCCATTCCACTGAAGGTCATAATTGGCACATACACCAACAGAATAATTAAAACCCCGAAGAAAATAGGCCGAACAACCTGTTTCCCAGCAGAAATGATTGTATCATCCGGAATTTCATCTTCTTTTCGTCCTTGCAACCGATGGATAATATTTTCAACCATCACAACCGAACCGTCGACAACCATACCAAAGTCAATCGCACCTAGGCTCATCAGGTTGGCGGCCAATCCAAATTCGCGCATTCCTATAAACGCAAAAAGCATCGACAAAGGAATCACCATCGCAACGATCAATGCTCCAGAAATTTCCCCCAAAAGCAACAACAAAACCACAATTACCAAGAAGCCACCCTCAACAAGATTGGTTTTTATTGTACCGGTAGTTCGGTTAATCAAATCCGACTGATCATAGAATTTTTCAATTTGAACGCCTTTCGGAAGGTTTTTATTAATTGACGCAATTTTCGATTCAATATCAGCAATTACTTCGCGACCATTTCCTCCGCGAAGCATCATAACAATTCCGGTAACCACTTCCCCTTTACCATCACGAGTAACGCCGCCCTGCCGGATTTGGGTTCCGATTTCAACATCGGCTACATCCTTGATAAAAACAGGCGTATTCTCGCGTTTGGTAACCACGATATTCAGAATATCCTCTCTCTTATTGATTTGTCCAAAGCCCCGAACAATATACTGCTCTCGATTGTGAACCAGGTAATTACCACCTGAAACGGAGTTGTTTTGTGCAATAGCATCAATAATATCCTGAATATTGACGCCATACATCCGCATCTTGCCGGGTTGAATAAGTACATTATATTCTTTCACAAAACCACCAAAAGAGTTGATCTCGGTAACGCCCTTTACAACCTTCAGCTGTGGTGCTATCATCCAGTCCTGAATCTCGCGCAACTCGGTCAATGAATAATTTTCACCTTTCACCTGATATTGGTAAATTTCTCCTAAGGCAGTTGATATCGGCCCAAGTTGTGGCGCAGAAACATCGGGGGGTAACTCATCGGAAATAGATTGCAACCGCTGACTAACCATCTGTCGAGCAAAATAAATATCGGTGTTCTCCTCAAATTCAACAGTTACTGCCGATAAGCCAAACTGCGAAATAGAGCGCACTTCCTTCACATCGGGCAAGCCATTCATCGCCGTTTCAATCGGGTAGCTAACCAGTTTTTCAACATCATAGGGTGAATAGCGTCCGGCTTTTGTAATCACCAAAACCTGAACCGGCGTTACATCGGGCAACGAGTTAATGGGAATTTGCATCAAGGAGTACACTCCTGCAGCAGCCATTAAAACAACCAGCGAAAGCGCAACAAACTTTTGGCGAACTGAGAAAACAATAATTTGGTTTAACATAGCTAGGATCTTGGTTATTCTTCGGCAATCATTTCGTAACGGGAGAGGGCTTTCAGACTGAAAACCTGGGATACAGCAACTTCTTCGTTTTCATTCATTCCTTGCCTCACAATCGCAAATTGATCGCGAATTTCAGCAATCTCAACTGGCCGCTTCTCAAAAAGTGCAGGTCCTTTCTTCACAAAAACAATCGCTTGATTTCCATCATAAGTAACTGCTTTTAGTGGAATGGCAAAAACCTCCCCACTGGAAGAAGTGCTAATTTCTAACCGAACATTTTCCCCTGGTTTCGGCCAGTTTTTTTGGGGACTAAGCTCCACATTCACAACGACTGATCGGTTATCTTCATCCAACCCCGGGTTCACGGACGAAATCAGAGCAATCAGCTTCTCCTGATCGTTGTCGCGTCTCGAAATCATAACCGTATCCCCGGGATTAACAAAACGAGCATCCTCGGGGCTTAAATACCCTTTTACCAAAACCTTTTCCAGATCGATAATGCGACCTAACATATCCAGTGCATTGACCGACTGTCCCAACTCAACCTTTAACTGTTCAAAACTTCCGGATATCGGGGAATGAATTTTTAAACCGGGATCAATTTGATCAACATCCTGAAGTGCCTTAATCTCATGATCGGGGATACCAATTGCCTTCAACTTGGCAACCGCTGCAATAGACACGGTTCGTGCCCGTTCGTAGTCCGACTGTGCCCGGTCTAACTCCGATCTGGAACTAATGGTTTGTTCAACCAGTTGTTTCATTCGTTCCAACCGGGTAGTCTGAAATTTTTCTTCAGCAACAGCTTGTAAATATTCAGCAACAAGGTTCCCATATACCAGACTTTCCAACTTGAATAACTCCTGCCCTTTGTTAACGAATTGTCCATCGTGAACCATAATGCCAACAATCCGACCATCCACAGGTGTGCTAATCACACTCGAATGATTGGTTGCAGGAAAAACAACACCGGATGCCATTAGTCGATAATTGGTAACGTCGCTCGACACTTGCTCCGTTTCAATTGTTAGTTCTTCCTTTTCTTTGTCAGACAAGCGAATAAGAAGTCTTCCGGGTTGCTCTCCGGAAACCGAAGGGGGAGTCTCCGGAATAGCAGTTTTATCTTGCTCCTGCTTTTTCTCTGATGAACAGGAAACTGCTAAAGCCACGATCGCGCATGCTAAAAGCCAGATGGATTTTTTCAATATCATAGTCTTGGTTATTAATAAACTAATTCGAGATTTAAATATTTTTCCAGCTGAACCAGCTGTAGATAGAAGTCGTGCAATGCATCCAGATAACTGCGTTGATTATCTAAATAGGTTTGTTGAGCCAATATCAGATTCATCAAATCAATTTCGCCCAAACGGTAAGCATCAATGCTCAATTGCTGCAAACGAGCCGATTTAGCACTAATCGTTTGCTTGTAACGATCGATGATTTGCCTGCTGGAACTGTAGCTATGCCAGGCATGCTCAATCCGCTCTTTCATTTCCTGCTCAATTCCCTTTTGTTGCCATTCTATTTCGGTTTGCCGGGCTTTTGCCATTTTTATTTTTCCGCTTTGCTCAAACGGCAACCAAATCGGTATACTCAAGCCAACCTCAAAACCATTGTATTTAAAGCCATCGCCATAGTTTTGTTTGTACAAGTTGAATCGAATATCGGGTAAAATATTACTTCGGGCTTCTCTAATCTTATTTTCAGATGCCTCATAAGCAGCAATAGCAGCCAGGTACTCGGGTTGGTGGTGCAAAAGCGACAAAGCCTTAATCTGGCTCACAGTAACCTCCTTGTTATTGAGTGTATCGGAGAACTGAATGCCATAATTGATATCCGGTATTTCAAGCCCCATCAAGCGAAACAAACTATACCTTCCCATGTGAAGCATTCGCTCAGCTTCACTCTGAAAATTCTCAGCCTCTGCAACCTGAAGTTCAGCCTTGGTCAAATCAATACCATTGCCCATTCCGGTTTCAAACTTGGTATAAGCAGCCTTATAAAGCTCATCAGCCAAACCTTTACGTTGCTTACCCAGTTGCTGCAAATGCAGCGCATAAAGTACATCGATATAACGGGACTTCACTTCGGCCGTAATTTGATTTTGTTGCGCCTGAATTTGATAATCCAGGGCCTCTCCTTCCTGCTTTAAGGCCTTTAGGCGATAAACTGTGGTCAAGGGAAAATCAATGGTCTGAGAAATAGTCCACCGACGCTCCTGGAAAGGTTGAGTTGCAGACCTGTTCCGTCCTTCATCAAAATAACTGATTTCAGGAGCTTCAATTCCGGTCAGGGTTTTCCACTCATTTCGCTTCATTTCCATGATAGCACGCGACTGATTCAACATGGCATTATTGGCTAATGCCGAATCAACAGCGGCCTCAAGAGTCAATAATTGGTTCTGACCAAACAAACAAAACGGAAATAAGAGAAAGAATAAGGTTAAGGTTTTAGTCATAATCTTGTTTAAAGCAAATGTTTAATTTGAAACAGACAATCCAGCAAAAATGTTCTCTACTAAATTTACGATATTTGTATCAAATAATAAACTGATTAGTCGAACTTTAACCTCACAAAATGACGAAACAAAAAGAAATAGGGGACAAAGGCGAAGAAATAGCCCAAAAATACCTGCAGAACCTTGGGTACCAGATACTGGAGACGAACTGGCACTTCCATCATTACGAAATAGACATTATTGCGAAGGATGGAGATGAACTCGTCATTGTCGAGGTGAAATCCCGTACAGGAACAGCTTTCGAACATCCCAGCGAGGCTGTTGGAAAGCGAAAAATCCGTTTCCTGATTGAAGCTGCCGAAGCCTACATTTTCAAAACCGACAGTCATTGCGACACCCGTTTCGATGTTATAACAATCATTTTCCTAAACGATCAGTATACATTGGAACATTACAAAGATGCTTTTTACCCAACGGCATAAAATAATCCGTAATTTTGAGGTATGAATATTGAAGAGCTCCGAGATTATTGCATTTCGAAAAAAGGTACGACCGAGGAGTTTCCTTTTGACGAAACTACGCTTGTTTTCAAAGTGATGGGGAAAATGTTTGTTTTAACCGATTTGGAAAGCGAATTTGCCATCACCCTGAAATGTAATCCGGATAAAGCAATCGAACTACGGGAAGAATTTTCGTGCATAACACCGGCTTTTCATATGAATAAGTCGCATTGGAATACCATTCGCATTGATGGTTCACTAAGCGAAAACTTCCTGGAAAACCTGGTTGACGAATCATACAACTTAGTCGTTGAGAAATTAACCCGTAAACAGAAAGACGAATTACGAAACCTTTAGCTAAAAAGATGATTGAATTTGAATTAAACACGGAGTACATTGAATTAATAAAGTTGCTTAAACTACTTCAGCTGGTCGAATCAGGCGGACAGGCGAAATTGGTTGTCGACGAAGGCTACGTTTTTCTCAACGGCGAAGTTGAGCATCGGAAAAGAGCTAAAATTCGCTCCGGAGATGTCATCGAGTTCGATGGACAACAAATCCTTATAAAATAAAGCAAGCCGGCAGATCTCTGCCGGCTTTTTAAATGCTTGTGCGCTTAAGAGTGGAATGAAAGAGAAAAATAAAATTGGTTTACTATACGCATGGTATATTCTAAAAGCAAAACAAAGTTAAGCCAGAAACAGGATACATGTCAAGTTATTTCAAAAGAACTTCATGAACGACTATAAATTCTGGATGAAACGACATTCTCGCTATACGAAGGATACTTTTCTCATTTCAAAATCGATCTAATTTTAGCCCGGTTTGACTTATTGCTTCCAAGTAATCTTCCTTTAAAAAGCAGATAGAGGTAACCAGGAGTTTCAGCTTCTTAATCAAAACAACAAAGATCCCCGAATCCAAACAAACAGAAATCACATTTTTGCCTAAAAAAGAAAGCCGACAGGAAACTGTCGGCTTGGAATGCTTGTGCGCTTAAGAGTGGAATGAAAGAGAAAAATAAAATTGTTTCTACATCGTGTAGTTTCTAAAAGCATAACAAAGTTACGCCAGAAACATAATACAAGTCAACTTGAAATCTGTCGTTTCATGCGAAATAGCAACTTCGCCATTCAAACTATCAGGTTGATCGTACAAATACCCATTTTGATCGATCAAAAATTAAAAATTAACGTTCAATCCCACTCCAAACAGTTCCTTAAACTGAATACGTGGCCCATCAACAACCCCATCATTATTGACATCAATTTTGATATCGTTATCATAAATCATGTTCGTAATCAACTTGGCCGACATGAAATTGTTAATTTTCATATTAATGGTCATATCCCAGTTTACATCCATATTTTGTGGTTGATCCAGATAGTTGGAGAAAAGATCAAATTTCGACTCCAGAGATACATTCTTCACAAGCTCATACTTAATTGCTGTCTTTAAATAGGCACCCAACTCCCACCGGCTTTTACGACCAGAATCAACACCAAAGGCACCGGCATCTGATAACGTTTGATCGGTAACTAAAGTTAGCTTACCGGTTAAGGGTGATACAAATAGTGAAAAATGCTCATTCGGCTTATAATCCATCCCCAGAGCCATGGTAATATAGGCCGGAGCCAGAAAACGGGAAATCACTGGCCGCTCATCAATCTTGTAATCGTAGCCATCTGTAAACTGCGATTTAAAGCTCGCCAAAACAGAGTAGTAGAACTTTTCGGTAGCTTTATATCCCAGTTTTGAGCTAAAATCGATCTTGTCTTCAGATTTTAAAACCTTATCATTTTCTTGCTTTAAAAGCCCATAGCCCATATCTAGTGTGTTTTCCCAGCTCACCTTGTCCTTTTGGTAGTTCCCGAACAAGTTCACCAGAAAAGTCCCCGATGCTGAACTTTTGCCCCCGGCAACCCAGTTTGACAGGGATACCTGGCTAAAATTAACGGAGGCAGAGCCCCCGGTCTTCCATACTTTTACCGAGTCAGCAGGAGCTTGAGCTGCCGCAAAAAGCGGCAGCATTAAGGCTATAAATAGTAATTTCCTCATGGAATCTTATTTATCCAGATGTACATCCATTTGTGGAAATGGAATATGTAATCCGTTTTTATCAAATTCTTTGTAAACCAGTTCATTCATATTGAAGAAGACTCCCCAATAGTCAGAAGCTTTCACCCAAACACGAACAGTAATATTCACTGAGCTATCAGCCAACGCTCCTAAAACAATAAATGGCTCAGGGGTTTTCATAATTCGTTCATCTTTCTCGATCAACTTGAGTAATAAAGCTTTTGCATCGTCGTAACTATCTCCGTAGGCAATACCGAAAGAGAAATCAACACGACGGGTTTCCTCCGTTGAGAAATTAGTTAACGAACCGGTAGACAAGCCTCCGTTCGGAATCAGAATCGTTTTGTTATCCGGAGTTTTTAGCACTGTAATGAAAATCTGAATCTCGGAAACAGTTCCCATATGTCCTTGTGCATCGATAAAATCACCCACTTTAAATGGCTTAAAGATTAAAATCATAACACCACCGGCAAAGTTTTGCAAAGTTCCCGAAAGAGCCATACCTACAGCCAAACCGGCAGCACCCAGAATTGCAATGAAAGAAGTCATCTGTATACCAACCATACTGATTACAGTGATAAACAGCATGATCTTTAACATGATGCCTGTTAAACTATTGATAAAACCTCTTAATGATGGATCTACTGATTTTTTCTCCATCACACGGGCCAGCCCTTTTACAATAAGTTTGATGATCCACAAACCAATAATCAAGGCAATAATAGCCATAACGACTTTCAACCCGTAGGTAACGATTAACTCTCTAATCGCTCCTGATTCTTTTTCAAAAATTTCCATACTTTTTGAGATAAAATGATTAATTGTTTAGTCCTTTCAAACAAATTTACGCTATTAAGGTTTTACAACGCAAGTTATGGCAATAAAAAAGGGATATTCTCTTCGAAAATATCCCTGACTAACTAACTAAACTAAATATACCCTAGGCTATATTCTCTAATAGCTCAAGTGAATCTTTAACCTGAAGAAGATTTCTCGCCTGATCTTCTTCAATATCGACATTCAATGTTTCTTCCATGTAGAAAAGAAATAAATTCCAGTCCAACTGGTCAAACTTCAAGTCTTCCTGAAAAGATGCATCCAATTCAATTGCATCCCGGGCAACTCCTGTTTTACGAAGCACTTTGTAAAGTGTCCTTCTTGCAGTTTTATTTTCCATTTTTCTCTTGTTTTCTGATAACCTTCTGGCTACTAATGGTTACCAATTTCGTGCCAAAATTAAAAAATCGAACAAATAATTAAACCGTTCTAACTTTAAAATATGCTAATTGCTATTTGGAAAGAGAAATCGTATGTTTCAATTAGACATTTTCCCACGCATATTTTTCCATTTTGATGCAATTGGAATCAAATTGAGATCATTTAGATCGAACAATCAAAATTAACAATCGGTGTTGCTATTTCAATTTTTAAGAATTTACCTGTATTCTTTCTTTAATAAACTGTAAACTTCTAAGTCAATAAATCGTTTTTGGTGCTTTTCTCCATCACGCTCAATTCCTTCAAGAACAAAACCCAACCGCTTCGGAATAGCAGAACTCTTGTCATTACCAACACCACATTTTATTTGAATCCGATTCATTTTCATCACATTGAAAATAAATTCAATTAGCGCTTTTACCGAACGGGTCATAACTCCTTTACCTGTCATATTTTCAATAAGCCAATACCCAACTTCGGTCTTCAGATTGAGGTAATCGGTATCCTTCAAGCCAATTAACCCCGCAAAGCGCCGATTGTACCAAATAACATACACCTCATCTTTTCTTTCACCCTGTTCTGAAAGGATGGACCGAATAAAAGCCTCTGTATCATCCTGCGTTTTGGTTTGTTGTACAAAGGGTAACCAAGGAGACAGAAACGCGCGATTCGCATCAATAGCCTGAAATACCTGGAAAGCATGTGAATATTTAATCTTCTCTAAGCAAATCTGATTATTGACTAAAATTTCGTGCATAACGTTTTCAATTTCAACAAATGTAGTTCTTTTATAATTTCGTTATACGCTACAGCGCTGAGCTCACTAATTTTATCCGGCTGGCAGAATAATTATATTTGTATGGTTAGAAGAAATAGGCGGCAGTTCGCCATACCTGTGGTCAAATTGCAAAAGCTTATTAAATTTCGTCTCAACCCTTTAAATGAATCTTACAATGGCTAAAATTTACAGTTCGCTTCTGCTTCTTATCATGTTGCTGCAGGTATCCTGTGCAAGCAATAATTCGGGGAAAAAAGGAACAACCGTAGAAATTGATACCGATTACGGGACAATGACCTTCCGCCTATATGACGAAACACCGCAACACCGCGATAATTTTATCAAATTGGCTAAAGAGGGCTACTTCGATGATTTGTTGTTCCATCGCGTGATCAATCATTTTATGATTCAGGGTGGCGATCCGAATTCAAAAGATGCGCCGGCCGGTCAGCGTCTCGGAAACGGTGATCCCGGCTACACCATTCCGGCAGAGATCAAACCTCAGTTTTTCCACAAAAAAGGAGCTTTAGCTGCAGCCCGTCAGGGAGATGTGCAAAACCCGGAAAGAAGATCATCGGGTTCACAATTTTACATTGTACAAGGTAAAGTTTTTACCCCGGGAGCGCTGGACACATTGGAACTAGAAATGAACAACCGAAAAGCCAAAGAAATAAGCCAAAAGCTATTCCGCGAACACCAGGATGAACTCACAAAACTCATGCAAAGCGGCCAACAAGATAGCCTCAACATGCGGTTAGCAGAACTAAAAGAACAAGCCGATCAGGAACTGGAAAAGACTGAACCCTACAAAATTTCAGATGAAAGACGTGCCATTTATACAAGCGAAGGAGGTTATCCCTCACTTGATGGAGCTTATACGGTTTTTGGCGAGATGATCGACGGATTTGATGTTCTGGATAAAATAGCCGCTGTGAAGACAGATCGATTTGATCGTCCGGAACAAGATATAAAAATGAAGGTAAAAGTTTTAAAATGAAATATTTACTCATAGCATTCAGTTTCCTTTTTTTCACCTCTCTGCAAGCTCAAAATCAAATTAACCACCTGGTCGAGATACAAACCAACCTCGGCAACATGCGTTTTAAATTATACAACGACACCCCAAAACATCGCGATGCTTTTATGAAACTGGCACGCGAAGGTTATTACGATGGAACACTGTTTTACCGGGTCATTCAAAACTTTCTGATCCAGGGGGGCTCCAAGTCGTCGCGCAATGCACCTCCCGGAAAGCGCATTGGTTACGGGTCGCCGGAACATACCGTCGACGATGAAATCGTACCGGGACACATCCACAAAAAAGGGGCGCTTTGTGCTCCCCGACAACCCGATGAGGTAAACCCCTTTAAACAATCCGACATCTCACAATTTTACATTGTTGAAGGACAAGTTTTCACCGAGGGAGAACTCGATACCATGGAAATGGCTGTTAACCGTCCTATTCGGCAAAAAATCATTAACGAAGTTTTCACCCCCGAAATAAAAGCGCAACTGAAACAGTTAAAAGCAGAGAAAAAAGTAGAAGAATTCCGAGCAATTGCCGATAAAGTAAAAAGCGATATCGCGGCGAGAATGAAGCTCAATCCAAACACCCTCAAGTTTACCGCCCAACAGCGCAAAGCTTACACAACCGTTGGTGGCTATCCCGATTTGGATGGTAAATACACAATTTTTGGCGAATGTATTTCAGGCTTCGATGTGATTGACAAGATCTCGAAGCTAAAAACCGACGAAAACAACCGCCCATACACCGACGTGAAAATAACCGTGAAAATTATTCAATAGCTATGCTGAAAAAATACAGCCTCATCCTATTGGTCAGCTTGCTGGCTGCCTGCTCTTCAAATCCCCAAAAGCCAACTGAGCAAGTAGCGAAAAAAACAACCGAAGAACAAAGCAAATCGCAAATCAATTACCTCGACTATGTTCCTTCCATCGTAAAATTGGAGAGCTTCGATAATTCTCGGTTTTTGGAAAGCGAAACAGCTTTTTTTGTCGACAGCAATCTTGTGGTTAGCCGGCTAAGCCCCTTAATTGAAGCAAACGCAGCATTAATCACTCCCTGGAACGAAAATCAGAAATATAAGATTGACGGTTTTCTGGCGGTAGACCGGATCAACGATCTAGTGCTTCTGAAAACCTCGGCAATTAGTCGACCGGGAATTCCTTTGGTTGAAGGAGTCGTACCAAACAATCAAAAAAGTATTTACCTCACCAAACCACAAGGGAACACGCTCCCCTTACACAAGGGAACAGTACATAAGCACGGTAATGTTGGTGGCTCCATGCGTTACCAGGTCACCAATCAATTTCGGTCGAAAAGCTACGGAACGCCGGTCTTTTCCGGCGAAAAATGTATTGGACTGGGCTATGCCGATATTATCGACTACGAAAACCAGAACCTGGTGATCCCTTCCAACTTAATTGTGGATTTGATGCAGAAAGCCGGCAAAACGCCCCAGCCCCTGGATCAGCTTAAATCCTCAACCGACAAGGCAACCAGTGAGGCTAACAAACACATTAAAGGCTTACTGATTGAAACCGATATGGGCAACATTAAAATTCGCCTGTACAACCAAACACCCGAATACCGCGATAACTTTATCGCACTGGTGAAAGAAAACTACTACGACAGCTTGTTAATTCACCGGGTAATTAAAGGCTTTTGCATACAAAGCGGAGCGGCCGATACCCGTTACGCCGGTAAAAACGATGTAGTGGGATGGAAAGGACCCGGCTATACACTTCCGGCCCATATTGTTCCCGGCCTGTACCACAAACGAGGTGTTATCGGATCACCACGGAAACCAGACCGCGGCAACAGCAAACGCCGTTCCGACGGTTCTCAATTCTACATTGTTACCGGCCGAACTTATTCCGATTCGGAGCTTGATGATATTAGCAAGGAGACTGGTTACAAATTCACGCCGGAACAACGACGGGTATACAAAACCATTGGTGGCGCTCCGCATATCGATGGCACTTACACCATTTTTGGGGAGGTTACCGAGGGTATGGACGTGGCCGACAAAATCAACGCAGTGCCAGTCGACAGCGAATACCGTCCCCTAAAGGATATCCGCATCCGCCGGATCACCATTTTAAAATAACCAGGCAATCGTTTAATTATTCAAACTTCAATAATTATCTTTGCGCCTTCATTCAACAGCATACGAAGATGTTAGAAAAAATTAAAGAGTTAAGAGAGGAACTTGAGAATATTAGCGCTTCAGCTAAGCAGGAAGTCGAAGAACTTCGCATTAAATACATCAGTAAAAAAGGGTTGATCAGTCAGTTGTTTGCTGATTTTAAAAACGTGGAAGCTGATCAAAAGAAGGCTGTTGGACAAGCAATCAATGAACTGAAAGAATTCGCGCTCAATAAAATCAACGAATTGAAAGAAGGCTTTGAAGCAGCAGAACATGCAGGTGGTCAAACCGACCTGACGATGCCGGCTGAGCCTTTACGCGTTGGTTCGCGCCATCCGCTGTCAATCGTTCGGAACGAAATCATCGATATTTTTGCACGCTTAGGCTTTACGGTTGCTGAAGGTCCTGAAATTGAGGATGACTGGCACGTATTCTCAGCCCTGAACTTCCCGCCGGAACACCCGGCTCGTGATATGCAGGATACCTTCTTCATTCAAAAAGATCCGGATGTATTGTTGCGTACCCATACGTCAAGCGTTCAGGTTCGGGTGATGGAAAAAACACAACCTCCAATTCGTGCAATTTTCCCGGGACGTGTATTCCGTAACGAAGCTATCTCGGCTCGTGCTCACTGTATCTTCCACCAGGTTGAAGGTTTGTATGTGGACGAAAACGTTTCGTTTGCCGACTTGAAACAAACGCTGCTCTATTTCTCCCGCGAGTTGTTTGGCGAGAAAACAGAGATCCGTTTGCGCCCTTCTTATTTCCCGTTTACTGAGCCTTCAGCCGAAATGGATGTAAGCTGCTCAATTTGCGGTGGTAAAGGTTGTAACGTTTGTAAATACACTGGCTGGCTCGAGATTTTGGGTTGTGGTATGGTTGACCCGAACGTTTTGGAACTCTGCGGAATTGACTCGAAAAAATATAGCGGTTTTGCTTTCGGTATGGGTATCGAACGGATTACCATGTTGAAATATGGTATCAAAGATATTCGCCACTTCTTCGAGAATGATGTTCGATTCCTGCGCCAGTTCGAATCAAGCATTTAAGAACGACTAGATAAACCAGTCCAATTATATGTTGCAGGATCGCCACGGCTGTCCTGCAATTTTTTTTTGATGGAAGACTCCATCTTGCCTGTTGAGATCAAGAAATTGCCAATGGGAGGCATACCGCAGCCAATTAAATCAAAAAAATTACCGATTGAACGCTCCACCTTACCGATTGGACCAAAAAAATTGCCTCGGGGACGGTTCCCCTTGCCGATTGGATTAAAAAAACTGCTGGGGGACGGGTCTCACCTACCTCGGGGCTAATAAAATCAAGGTGTTCAGGAAATCTGTCATTCAGATGCTAGCCCAGCAAAATCTCTGTCAGATCATCTACATCTTCGGCAAAATAGTCCGGTTCGAGCTCCTGAAGTTCCTCGTTAATACCAAATCCATAGCCAACAGCAATTGTGGTAATTTCATTGGCTTTTCCACCTACGATATCGAATTTCGTATCGCCAATCATCGCAATTTGGTGCGATGGCTGCAAGCGGTTCCGATCCATCAAATTGGTGATTAATTCGGCCTTAGTTTGAATCGTAGTCCCTTCCGAAGCTTCCGTATCATCGAAGTAGCGCTCCAGCTCAAAATGGCGCAAAATAATGGGTAAAAAGACGGCATGTTTGGAGGTAGCAATGTAAAGCTTAGCGCCATCCGCAAGCAACGCTTCCAGCAACAACTGAATTCCCGGGTAAACCGCTCCTTCATACAAACCGCGCTCACGGTAGTATTCCCTAAACAGGCGCGAACTCACTTCAACCTGTTGATCGTTAAAACCTAAAATATTACGCATTCCTTGTTGCACCGGCGGGCCAATCAGCGAATCAATAATTTCTTCAGCCGGCCGGTCCAAGCCCATTTTACTCAGAACAACCCGAAGGGCATTTAACAAACCCGGTTTAGAATCAATCAGGGTTCCGTCTAAATCGAAAATGATATGTGAGAAGTTGGCCATTTGTAAATCTTTCAAGCAAAGAAAAAGGAAAATTTGCTTTTTGTAAAACTGAAAATCATTTTAATGTCTGGTCTCCTTAGAGTCTTCACTCGTTCTCTTGCCTGTTAATCAGTTCAAAAGATTAAACAGCCCCTTAAACAATCAACACAAATACATTGTTAATCAATCCTATACCTTAAAGCTCTTAATATGAAAAAAATTAACCTCGTTTTGTTTATCCTGTCCTTCGGGGTATCCGCAATTGGTCAGCCGACTGATTCCATAAAATCTCCGGCACCGACTCCGAAGGATCACATTTCCACAACAAAACAGTCGGTAAAAATTAATGGTACAACAATCAATTTGACCGCCAAAGCCGGAACAATGGTCCTTCGCAATGAAGAAAACAAACCAATTGCAGAGTTCGGATTTACTTATTACGCCAAAGAAGGAAGCGACCCGAATCGACCGATTATGTTTGCTTACAACGGTGGACCCGGTTCGGCCTCTGTGCCACTGCATATAGCTATCCTGGGGCCTAAACGTGTGGTTTTGGACGATCCGAATCCCAATAAATCGGCACCTTACGAGGTGGTCAATAACGAGTATTCCATTCTTGATGTGACCGACCTGGTAATGATCGATCCTGTTGGAACCGGTCTCAGTGTCCCGGCCGGAAAAGCAAAATATGCTGATTTTTGGGGCGTCGATCAGGACATCCGAAGCATAAGCCTGTTTATCCAGCAGTTTCTTATTGCTAACGGAAAACTGAATTCGCCCAAATTCCTGTTGGGTGAAAGCTACGGAACATTCCGAAATGCCGGAGTCATGAAATACTTGCTCGATCAGGGAATTACCCTCCGGGGAGTTATCATGGTTTCCTCCGTTTTTGATTTACGATCAATTATATTCCCGCCCAACGATGATACTTCTTACTATGTTTTTCTGCCCACCTACGCAGCTACGGCCTGGTACCATGATGCGTTGGAAAACAAGCCCGAAAACCTGGAAAATTTCCTGGCCGAGGTAGAAAAATTTACACAAAACGTCTACGGTCCGGCCCTGTTGAAAGGGGACCAGCTCAGTGATG
>NZ_JBZQJF010000320.1:0-3599 GCF_059905295.1 Mangrovibacterium sp. | reverse complement strand
GGTTATTATCGGCCTCAACCTTCTGTCCAGCCAGAAAAGAGAAACCACAGAAACATCCTCCTGCAACACATGCCTTCTTCAAAAAACTCCTGCGGTCGTTATCCATCTTGTTTGTATTTATTTCAAATTCAAGCGCTCCTCACAGCCTTCCTGCTCAAAAAAACGGGGTGAAGGCCAATTCAGTCATCCTTAGTTCACCGGATCAATTCCTTTAAAGGTCGGTTTAACCTCCATGATATTTCCATCAGCATCAAACTCCAGCTTGTCGATACAAACCTCGCGGTGGAAACCACCCCGGCGGCCCATCTTAACACCATTCGGATAACTAAAGCGGTGGTAAACCAGGTACCATTCATCTGTTCCCGGAATCTGGATGGCCGAGTTGTGGCCTGTCGCAAAAATACCGGTCTTGTCATCACGCTGAATGACGATGTTATTTTTAGGAATTGTCAGCTTACCCAGCGGGCTGTCCGTTTTTGCCCAGCGCACTTTGTAATTCGGACTGCGAGTATCGTCTTCTGACCACATGAAATAGTAGGTCCCATTACGGTAGATCACGTAAGTTCCCTCCCGGAATGTCCCATCTATATTCATCTGTTTCAGCGTTTTCATATTGAGGGAAATCATATCATCGTTTAATTCAGCAGCAGCCATGTAGCCATTGCCCCAATACAAATATGTTTTGTTCGTCTTCGGGTCGGTAAATACGTCCGGATCAATTTCCTGTCCACGATTGACGCCAAGCGTTTTAAAATCAATCAGAGCTTTCCCGCTATCTTTGAATGGTCCGGTAGGATTATCAGCCACAGCCACACCAATTTTCTGTGCTGCTGTGAAATAATAGAAATATTTGTACTCTCCGTTAATTTTCTTTTCGACAATACACGGAGCCCAGGCGTTCCGATTTGCCCAGCTCACATCTTTGTGCAAATCAAGGATAATTCCTTCATCGGTCCAGTCAACCAGGTTATCCGAAGAAAACACCTTGAAATAGTATCCTGACCAATTTTCGAATCCATCAGTTGTTGGGTAGAGGTAATACTTACCCGTTTTTTTGGAGTACATAATTTCCGGATCAGCATAGTAGCCTTCCAGTACCGGGTTATGATCTTCCGATGCCGATACTTTATAAACTACATCACCTTTCCCCTCGATTGTGATCGTATAGTCAACCGCTCCTTTGGTGAAATCCTGTGGTCCTTCGGGGGTAATTGAAATGCCCGGAAAACATTTAAACTGTGGATCGAAAGCAGCCACATCAGTACCCCGTTTTACCGGAAGGTGAATGGTTTTGGCATCACCTTTAACATCCACATTCAACTTTTTCAATTTGGGTGAAGTCGCCTCAATCAACGGATCATCAAGAGTTCCCCATTTCGCAATCAGGCGCTTCATTTCTTTTCCGGTAATCGACAACACGGTTCCGTGACGTGGGTGAAAATTCATCGAAACCTCCTGATCAACGACTTCAAAATGTTGCAGATCGCTACTTTTAGTGAATTGATACCGACCACTGGTGTAGACGTCGTACATCAAAATATATTCATCTGAATTATTCAGTTTGAAAATACCACTACCCTCTACCTTATTGGTTTCGCAGTCCACTCGTTTGTCACTCACCAACTGATAGCCTTCAGTTAATTGATCAGAAATCGCCAGCTTGATACCGGGATTACCATCTTCTGCTTTGTGGAACAGGTAGAACTTACCTTTGTAAGGGATAATATCGGCATCGATACAGGCTTTGGTATTACTATCTGCCGGTGGAAAATACAACTGCTTTGGCGCTTCCTCCAAACCAGTGAAGTCTTTATTGGCATAGGCGTAGTAGATGATATCCGGCTGGTCACCTTGTTTCATTGAAAAGTAAACCATATACTTTCCGGTAGCCTCATCATAAATCGTTTGAGGAGCCCACACACGATTCACATCGCCAAATTGATCGGGAAACGTTTTGGGAATATTCACCACTGAAGTTTCCCAATTAATCAGGTCTGTTGATTTCATCAGGATCATCGCATAGTTGTTCCAGCCCTGCTCCGACACGTACAAATCGGTGGCAACCATATAGAAGGTTTTGCCGTCGGCACCACGCAAAATGTGTGGGTCACGAACACCACCTGATGTACTGATTTTCTTTGAGTCCAGGATCGGTTGGTTATCATTCAACGCCCGGTAGTTATAGCCATCAGTGCTCACTGCAAAATGAATGGCTTCCTCTCCTGGTCCGTTTCCGGTGAAATAGGCAAACAGGTAGCCCGAAAGCTCTTCATCTGCCGACTTTGTCGTCCCGCATGCACTCAAAAGTGCAAGAACAGTGACAAGCAGCGCTGGCCACCGAAAGCTCTTAATCGTTTTTTGTGTGTTCGTATTTTTCATTTTAGTCTCTTATCTTTTTAAATGCATTAAACTTCGCCTAATCCTTCCTATTGAAAAGACAAATCGCAGTCCCAATGTTTTGCTAAACGGTTTGCTTCATCTTTCGTTAACTGAATGACTGCGCCGTGTTTAGGCGATGAAAAATTAGTAGCTTTCATCACGCCTTCATTGAAGTGTCCCAAGTCGGTGAAATGAACAAAATCTGTCGTTTCACTAAACCCAAAGTTATGCGGATGAATACCATAAATATCATACATCAAAACCCATTTATCCTCACCTATTCGCTTCCACACATTGGGTGCTTCACAAGCCTTAGGCTCCGGATCAATCCAATCGGACTGATAAATGTAGCCTGAGTGAATCGAATCGGATACTGCCTGTTTTACTCCGGCACCACCATCGTGAGCCACATAAAACATGTGATACTTACCCTGAGCCCAGGTAATATCGGCATCAATCGTATTGATATCGTCTTTGGGATACTCAAAAATCTGTTTCGGTTCAGTCTCCAGCTTATTAAAATCGCTGTTCACATAACTGTAGACCATCACGTTTTTGCCATTTCCAAACCGGGTTGTGAAATAAAGCATCAGCTTCTTGGCGACTGGATCATAGGTGGTTTCAGGAGCCCATGCACATCCGATATTCTCCATTGAAGGAAAGGCTTTATCTACCTCCAGGTTTGTGATCTTCCAGTTGATAAGATCGGTTGATTTCATCAGCACCAAAGCATGGTTGTTTCCCCAACCATATTTGTCGCCGTCACGCTCCCACTCGGTATTGCGATAGCCTGCCTTTTTTCCAAAAATATGCAGGTCCGTCATCGCCAAATAGAAAGCACCATCCGGACCACGGTAAATGTGGGGATCGCGAATACCTTTTTGCAAGGCAATCGTATCGCCTGCAATTATAGGCTCTCCATTATTGATATCTGTAAAACGATATCCATCGGGGCTCAAGGCCATGTACAGACTATGCGTTGCATCTTTGAAATACACCAAAAGATATGCACTCATTTCCGGCTTTTTTACCACTACAGTCTTGCAGGAATAAAAACCGCCACCGGCCGCTATCAATAAGCAAAAGCCGATCAAAAGATATTTCGCTTTTTGTAGAACCGCCATTATTGTTATTTCTTTTTAGTTTGTTGATCGACCGCTTTCATCCGAATAACAGAGAAAGAATAAGCCGGCAAGCTGTATTCAAACGTCGAAGAAACT
>NZ_JBZQJF010000319.1:0-3833 GCF_059905295.1 Mangrovibacterium sp. | reverse complement strand
TAACCAACAGGAATGAAAGTGGAAAGTTTTTCGGACATCAGGTTGTCATTGTTATCTGAAGTTGTTGGGTTGTCGTGAAACGTGAAAGGTTAACGATTATTGATTGCCGATTAGCGATTGAGAGAAGAGCAACCTGAAACAAGCAACCAGCAACCAGTAATAAGCAGCAGCTCCTGGTTTCCACAAGAGTACCTATAGCCGCAACTCGAAACTCGAAACTCGAAACCTGGAACTTGGAACTTGAAACTTGGAACTCGAAACTTGGAACTTGGAACTTGGAACTCAGCAGGGACTTTCAGAAAAAAGAGGTACGAAGTTGCCTGTTGACAACCCAATAAAAAATACGAGTTGGTGGAGATTTTAATGCTTGATTTCTTCTTCGGCAGTTAACATGGGTGAAGCATCAACATCCTGAATGTTCAACATGGTGGTGAGCAAATCAAGTGATTCGTTGATTTGCGATAGTTCGTCGCTGGTTAATTTTGATAATTTAAGGGCCAGTCGTTGTTGCAGCAAATCCGGGGTTTTCTTTAAAAGTTCATCACCTTGAGAGGTTAGAGTGATGTATGTTACTCTTTTATCGCCGGTTTTAGGGAGACGGGCCAATAAACTCTTCGATTCAAGACGCGAAATGATTCCGGTAACAGTGGACGAATTTAATTTTAAATGGTCGCGAATGTCTTTTTGTGATGCCTGGTAATTGGGCGACTGCTTCAAAAACTCAAGACAAAGAACCTGAGGAATACTGACACCAAAATCACTTTGTACTTTTTTGGATTCGAGGTTGATTGACCGTACAATCTGGCGGATCTTGATGATGATTTCAGTATAATTCATGGGTCTGTTTTTTACAAAAATAATGATTAAGACTTATTGGCCTTAAAAAAAGTGCTGTGAAAATCTCAACAACCAGTTTCGATGAGCCGGTTTTATGTGAAAAGAGGCTGTCCAAAAAGTCGATAAGCAGAAATTCAGACTTACAAATTGATAGCTTTTGCTGACTTTACCCCTCCAAACCTCTCCGGCAGCTGCCGGATGCCTTAAAGTCCCCTTCATTGCCTGTCCCGAATTCGTTTCGGGAGGATTTAGGGGTTAGTAGCTTGAATGGACTTACAATTTGATAGTTTCGAGAAAACTCTTCAGACTTTTTAGACAGCCTCTTTTTATTCTTTTAGATAAGCAGTTCTTTACAAGGCCTGAATAACCCGCTCTAAACGTGCTTTAATCTCCATGGCAACGGGAGCCAGTTCTTCATTTTGAATAGCCATCATCGACGCAACCGGATCGACGGCAGCAACTTCAACTTTTTTATCGTCGTGTTGGCGAACAATAACATTACAGGGCAGCATGACACCAATAAAAGGTTCAGCTTGCAAGGCTTTGTACGCATTCGGCGGATTGCAGGCACCAAGAATCCGGTAGCGGTTGAAATCGACTCCGAGTTTTGCTTTTAGCTTTTCATCGATGTTGATTTCACTAAGAACTCCAAAACCTTCTTTTTGAAGTTCTTCAGTTACTTTGGTTACAGCCTCGTCGAACGAGTAGTCGGTCATTTTATCAATATAGTACTTCATAAGATTTGTTTTTTTTCTATAACAAATTTCAGCCTGAATGTTTGAACGAAAGTGCAAATTTATTGTATTAACCTGAGTTAGATTCTAAAATGATTCACAGCTTTAACTATTTTCAAATTGAACTCAGCTTATTAGTGTATCGGTTTTTGCGGCCATGATAAAATCGTTCCGGTGCAAACCCTTTATTTTGTGTGTCCACCAGGTAACTGTTACTTCTCCCCATTCGGTTACGATACGCGGATGATGATCTTCGTGCTCGGCTGCAATACCAATGCGATGTGTAAAATTCAGTGCATCGATAAAATTGCAGAAGGCGAAAGAACGTTGCAACTTTTTCATGCCATTTTCTTCAATAATACTCCAGCCCGGAATTTCAGCTTTTAGCTTTTCCATTTCCTCATTCGTTACGAGGGGAGCATCAATGCGGCATGCTTCACATTTTTGATCTTTCAGCTCATTCATGTCACAACATTAATTAAGGGTTAGTTTCTTACTAAATCTTCCAGGTTGATATTCGGGCAAATAAATTTGTCGATATAGTCAATCATATTCAGGAAAAGCGAGCGAATACGTTTATCAATTTTAGGGTCAATGCATTTCCCTTCATCATCGAAAGCATCGCGAACATGACCAACGGAAACCGGTCCGGGTAAAACAATGCCACCAACGTGTGAGCAAACACTCCGCAGGCTTTCAAGTGACTTGATCGCACCAATATCTCCGGCTGCAACACCAAGTAGCGCAATCGGCTTTCCAGCCAAAGCTGAAGGGAAGCCCAGGTTTTCAATGATTAGTTTGATGATACTGCTGTACGAACCATGGTATTCCGGAGTCGCAAAAATGACACCGGTGGCCGTCTTTACAATGGCAATTAACCGTACAGCATCGACCGAATGTTCGCTTTGCCCCGGAAAGGGCAGTTTGAAATCTTTAGGATCGATAATTTGATACGAAACCGTATGGTTTTTATTAATCTCATTGATTAACACATCAACAGCCATTGAGGTATAATTATTTGGCCGCACACTTCCTTTAATAATGACAATATTTTTCATCGCGCTTTATTTATTACAAACTACTGTTGCAGCGGTATTTTTATTGTTCCGCTTTACTGATGCATATCCCTTTGTTTATTGCTAAATCAAAGGCTGTAAGAACAGGTTAATTGAAGGTGTTGTTGTTTTATACGAGGTCCGAAAGTTTACGTTCGTAGCACTAAAATGCAAAATGGGAAACCTAATCAGATTTCCCATTTGTTCGTGAGTTATATTGATCGCTTAAAAATCTAGTTGAAATGCTTTCTCCAACTGATCGTTACAGCTGATATTTACCTCAAGGTCATTCACAAGACCATTGCCAACCGAATACACCCAGCCGTGAACAATTAAATCCTGCTTGTTTTTCCAGGCCGATTGGACAATTGATGTTCGGGCCAATGCTAAAACCTGCTCTTTGACATTCAGCTCAACAAATTTATCAAAGCGGGCTTTTTCATCGTCAATCTGATCCAGTTCTACCCGGTGAAAACGGTAAACATCTTTGACATGGCGAATCCAGTTGTCAATCAAGCCGATCGAGTTGTTACCCATGGCAGCCTGAATCCCTCCGCAACCATAATGGCCGCAAACAATAATGTGTTGAATTTTAAGTACGTTAACAGCATAATCGAGTACGCTAAGCATATTCATATCCGAATGAACGACCATGTTGGCAATATTCCGGTGAACAAAAACTTCACCTGGTTCGGCTCCAACAATCTGGTTCGCAGGAACACGACTGTCGGCACAGCCAATCCAAAGCAATGGGGGCTTTTGCCCTTGAGCTAGTTTGGCGAAATAATCCGGATCTTCATGGAGCTTTTCGGCAACCCACTTTTTGTTGTTCTCCAAAAATTGATTGTAAAGTCTATGCGGCATCTTTGATTCTTTAGATTTTAAATTGCTTGTTTTAACAACTGACCAATAAAATGGTTTTGCAGAAAAGTAATTCAATTTCGCTGCAATAAAAAATGCCCCTTGTCTGTAATTCGCAAGAATCGTCATTGTTCTCCGGCTTATCAAAATAGCAATCTTGATTCGTCCAGGATAAGATCGCTGCGTCCTTCATTTCTCACCAATGACAGATATAGTGATTGAAGGATAGTTGGAATGAAGGATTGAAAGAGCTGCAGGTTGACTTAAATTCCAGGTTTTAAATTCCAAAAAAAAGAACGCGATACAATGGCGCACAAGCGAGAGCAGTGGGATCTTCTATAAGGGT
>NZ_JBZQJF010000318.1:0-2142 GCF_059905295.1 Mangrovibacterium sp. | reverse complement strand
GTTGAATGCCCATTTTAAAGAACAGTTTGAATCAGTTGAAAATATTATTCTTTCTGAAGTAAACGTGAAAGAGGTGGAGTACCTGACTGACACGGCTGGAATAATCAAGAAGAAAATTAAACCAAACTTCAAAACCTTAGGTCCGAAGTATGGTAAGATTATGAAACAAATTGCAGCATCCGTTGCACAGTTTTCTCAAACCGACATTGCTGAGTTGGAGAAAAATGAAAGTTTCAAACTGAGTGTGGCTGATCAGGATGTTGAATTGACACCTGCTGACGTTGAAATTACCACCGAAGATATTCCGGGATGGTTGGTTTCAACCGAAGGAGAGTTAACAATTGCATTAGATATCAACATTAGCGAAGAATTAAAACAAGAGGGTATTGCCCGCGAGTTCATCAATAAAATTCAAAACATCCGGAAGGATAGCGATTTTGAAGTTACCGACCGGATTAATGTGAAAATTGAAAAGCATGATTTTTATAATCAGGCGGTTGAGAATTTTAAAGAATACATCGCTAGCCAAACACTTTCCGCAGAATTAGCTTTGGTTGAATCGATGGACAATGGCTTGGGTCAGTTGGTGGAAATTGATCAAGATGTTGAGGCTCGTATTTTTGTTGAAAAAAAGGGATAAATCGGCTGTTTGACGGGGATACGAAGCAGCCGGATATCAAATATATTTTATAATTTAGAAACCGAATGAGTTGTCATTCGAATAGAACTAACGAACTAAAATTTATTGGTATGGCTGAGAAAACCAGATATTCGGATGCTGAGTTGGCGGAGTTCAAAGAACTGATCTTAGGAAAACTTGCAAAAGCACAAAAAGATTACGAGTTATATAAGAATTCCATTACACACAGCGATGGGAATGATACCCAGGATACTTCACCAACATTTAAAGTGTTGGAAGAAGGAGCTGCGACCTTGTCAAAGGAAGAAGCCGGAAAGTTGGCGGCTCGTCAGCTAAAGTTTATTCAGCACTTACAAGCTGCTTTAATTCGTATTGAAAACAAGACCTATGGCATTTGTCGGGAAACCGGCAAGCTAATCTCGAAAGAGCGATTACGCGCGGTACCTCATGCAACCCTGAGTATCGAAGCGAAGAACAATCAAAAATAAAAAGCGAAAACGATATGATTGGGAGAATCCTTCTTCCAATCTTTTTTTTATCAAACAAATTGGCATGTCAAAACTACAAAAGTCGGTTCTGATCATTATTGCGGTGCTTGTTGTTGACCAGTTGCTGAAATTCTGGATTAAAACCAACATGTTTTTAGGTGAAGAATTTTCAGTCTTTGGAAATTGGTTCGTTATTCATTTTGTCGAAAATAACGGAATGGCTTTCGGCTTTGAATTTGCCGGGAATTACGGAAAAATATTCCTTAGCCTATTCCGCATCGTAGCGGTATTTGGTATTGGCTGGTATTTGCTAAAACTGGTTAAGCGCAACGATATTCCAATGGGCTTTATAGCTTGTGTATCACTTATCCTGGCTGGGGCTGTGGGTAATATTATCGATAGTGCCTTTTATGGATTAATATTCAGTGATAGTTACGGTAAGGTTGCTGAGCTTTTTCCTGCAGGAGGTGGTTATTCATCCTTTTTGCATGGAAAGGTGGTTGATATGCTCTACTTCCCGCTGATTTCAGGGCATTACCCGTCATGGGTTCCAGGTGTTGGAGGGGAGGAGTTTCTGTTCTTCCGTCCTGTGTTTAATCTGGCAGATTCGGCGATTACAGTTGGAATCTTCAGTGTCATTATTTTTTACTGGCGTTTATTCAGTAAACTGGATCAGGAAAAAGCAAAATCAGCCAAGTCAGCAGACAAAACTGATGGCGATGCCTGATTGCGGATAATTACAAACTGAATTTTGAATTTTTGTTTGTGTTTTTAGTCCGAATATCGTAAACTTGCAATCCGAAAAATCAAGGATCTGATGATCCTCTAAATAAGATTTTTAGGGCCTATAGCTCAGTTGGTTAGAGCACCTGACTCATAATCAGGGAGTCCCTGGTTCAAGCCCAGGTGGGCCCACTTAATTATCAAAGAGTTACAGCAGTTTTTGCTTGTAGCTCTTTTTTGTTTTAATACCTGAAAGTTGGGGGTAGTTGTTGTTCGGGGAGTCTATTCGAT
>NZ_JBZQJF010000317.1:0-2170 GCF_059905295.1 Mangrovibacterium sp. | reverse complement strand
TCGATCTTGTAGATATCTCCTTCTGAAATTGCTTCAACTGGACATTCATCAATACAAGTTCCGCAAGCAATGCACTCGTCTGAAATTACATAAGCCATAACACTTCTTTTTTATAGTTAAAGATTACGAGCAAATGTACGAAGTTTGCCAAAAAATCAAAGTAACTGCCTGTAATTTTTCTTCAATCCAAATAAGCTTTTAATATCTCTTAAAATGGGCTTAACATGGGAATTTGTCATGTTCGTGAGATGATTATTATTTCGTCCCATTCAATTTTTTACCATTTTTCTGAAAATACTTACAACACTCCCTTAAACCGCATTTCCCACATTTTGGCGAACGTGCCAGACAGGTGTAGCGGCCGTGTAGAATTAACCAATGATGTGCCAACGGAACAATCTCGTCCGGAAAATACTTCATCAATTGCTTTTCTGTTTCCAGTGGAGTTTTCGAGTTTGTGGTTAAACCAATTCTTGCAGATACACGAAACACATGCGTGTCAACTGCAAAAGCAGGTTTCTCATATACGACAGAGGCAATAACATTAGCCGTTTTCCGCCCTACCCCCGGCAATTTCTGCAATTCCTTCACATCGTCAGGAACGATACCTTTAAAATCATTCACAAGCATCTGAGCCATTCCCACCAAATGCTTCGCTTTATTATTGGGGTAAGAGCACGAACGAATATAATCAAACACCTCGGCCGAGTCAACCTCAGCCATCAACTCCGGCTGCGGAAAACGCTTAAACAGCTCAGGAGTTATTTGATTCACCCTTTTGTCTGTACATTGGGCGGAAAGTATAACTGCAACCAGCAGTTCGTAAGGATTTGAATAATGCAGTTCCGTCTCTGCAATCGGCATTTCCTTTTGGAAATAGGCAATGACCTTTTCATATCGTTCTTTCTTGAGCATCTGTCTGTTTTTTCTGAAGTAAACAAAAATACGTCATCCGGCTTACTATGCAAATTATTCCTATTTTTGGGCAAAAATTATAGCGAATGACTCCCTATTTACAGGCCGAACAAATATCGAAGCGCTTTGCCGATTATATGCTTTTCGAAAATATCTCGTTTACAATTTTTAAAGACCAAAAGGTTGCACTGATAGCCAAAAACGGTGCCGGGAAGACCACCATGATGGAAATTTTGGCCGGAAATGACGAGCCTGATAGTGGAAGTATAACCAAAACCAAGGATGTAAAAATTGGCTACCTACGCCAAAATCCGGATTTAGATGACAATCTCACGGTGCTGGAACAGGCTTTAAAATCAGATAACCCGGCCTTACAAGTCGTTCGGGAATTTGAGAAAGCACTAAAGCACAACGAGCAGAAAGCCATTGAGGAACTGACCGTTAAGATGGACGAGCTACATGCCTGGGACTTTGAGGTAAAAGTAAAGCAAATTCTGAGTCAGCTGAAGATCGATAACTTCGACCAGTTGGTAGGATCACTTTCGGGAGGTCAGCAAAAAAGGCTGGCATTGGCTAATATCCTGGTGAATGAGCCGGACTTACTGATGTTGGATGAACCAACCAACCACCTCGACCTGGAAATGATTGAATGGTTAGAACAATACCTCGATCGCACGAACTGCACCTTATTTATGGTAACCCACGATCGCTATTTTCTGGATCGTGTATGTAATGAGATTATTGAAATTGACCAAAACCAGGTTTATAGCTATAAAGGGAACTACGGTTATTACCTTGAAAAGCGACAGGAACGCATCGAGCAGCAACAAGCTTCAACAGAGAAAGCCCAAAACCTGCTGCGCACCGAGCTGGACTGGATGCGTCGTATGCCCAAAGCCCGCAGCCATAAAGCCAAGTATCGTGTTGATGCTTTTTATGAGTTGAAAGAAAAAGCTGGTTTCCGTCGCCGGGAAGACAACCTCGAATTAAGCATTGCATCTTCCCGCATGGGTAGCAAAATTCTGGAACTGGATCATGTTTCAAAGGCTTACGGTGATCTGAAGCTAATTGAAGACTTCACCTATAAATTCTCCCGCTTCGAGAAAGTGGGTATTGTGGGTAAAAACGGAACCGGAAAATCGACTTTTCTGAATGTGATTACACAAGCGATTCCGGCAGATAAAGGCACCATAGACTGGGGGCAAACCATTAAAATTGGCTATTACCGTCAGGATGGTATCGACTTTAAACCAAC
>NZ_JBZQJF010000316.1:0-7017 GCF_059905295.1 Mangrovibacterium sp. | reverse complement strand
ATAGAAATAGTTTAAAAAAAGTTCTATATCGAGTGTAACGAAACAGAAAAGCAGTCGTCTTAATAACGGAAACAGAAAACAACAAGTCTCAAAGAAAACAGAACAATTGAACATTTAGAAAACAGAAACAGAAACAAAACTAGCAGGAGGCGTTATCATGAAAACTAGAAACAACACAACAGGACACAGCAACAATCGAGTATTAAATGTATTGTTACGTTCAGCTGCCATTTTGGTCAGCGTGGTTCTATTAAGCTTCACTGTAAGCGCACAAAATCTTTTGAAAGAATTATTGAGTTATAACAGTTACGGTAAAATGGCTCTGATCTTAGTTGACGAAAATAACAAGGAAGAAGTGACCGAGACCTCGGGAACAGCAAATTCAGCAGCATTTACCATTGAAGAAGAAACTGAAGCTCCGTTAAATGTTGAAAGCTGGATGACTAACAGCAACTACTTCAATGCGACCAGCATTTTCACGCAAGTGGATTCCGAAGAACCTTTAGATATTGAAAGTTGGATGGTGGATGAAGATTTCTATACCAACCGCTATGCTCCCGAAGCAGAGGCTGGTTTGGAGCTGGAAGCCTGGATGACTGATAGCAACTACTTCAACTCAACTCGTGTTTTCACGCAGGTCGAAACTGAAAAGTCGTTAGAAGTTGAGAGCTGGATGGTAGACGGAGATTTCTACACTGGACGTTATGCTCCCGAGGCTGAAGCGAATCAGGAACTGGAAGCTTGGATGTGTGACTCAGACTTCTTCAACTTTTAAATGCAACACTGGAAAGGAAGAAAGAGAAAATAATACTGACGAAGAAAGGGAGAAGATCATGAAAATTGAAAACACAAAAGCACAAATGCGTAAAGGGGTTTTAGAGTACTGCATCCTACTGGTGCTGGATGGGAAGCCCCTCTACGCTAGTGATATTATCGACGAGCTGAAGAACTCGAAGATGATTGTTGTAGAGGGAACACTTTACCCGCTGTTGACACGATTAAAAAACGATGGCCTGCTGGCTTATCGCTGGGAAGAGTCGACCCAAGGGCCGCCGCGAAAATATTATGAGCTAACCGATGATGGAAAACAATTTCTGGAAGGATTGGCTGAATCCTGGAGTGAATTAGTCAATGCTGTGGAAACCATCAGAACCAGCCAAGAGAAATAAAAGAGGAAATAAAACTGAATACAAAATACGGAAACGATGAAAAAGACATTTACCATAAATATAAGCGGCAGTGTTTTCCATATTGAAGAAGATGCATACGAAAAGCTGAAAAGCTACCTGCATATGTTGACAAACCACTTTGGTTCGGATGAAGATGGCCGCGAAATTTTGCAGGATATTGAAGCTCGTATAGCCGAACTTTTCACGCAAAAAATGGAGAAGGAAGAGAAAGATGTTGTACTGGACAGTTGGGTTGACGAGGTGATTGAACGAATGGGTAAACCGGAAGACTTTATGGAAGCCGAAGGAGTAGATCCGGAAGATGAAGCCAGCCGACAAGAGACAACATCCGGAGCAAAGCATGTAAAACGGCGCATGTATCGCGATCCCGATCATCGGGTGTTGGGTGGTGTTTGTTCAGGTATGGGAGCCTATTTTAATATGGATCCGGTTATTCTCCGCGTGATCAACGTCATTTTGTTTTTTGCCACAGGAGGCACCTGGGCTTTGGTTTACCTGGTATTGTGGATTGCCGTTCCGAAGGCTAAAACTACAGCTCAGAAATTAGAGATGCGCGGACAGGAAGCTACGGTTTCCAATATCGAGAAATCGATAAAGGAGGAAGTAGCGGAAGTGAAGGAAAGTTATAATCGCTTCCGCAAATCCGATTCGTATAACAAAGGCCGTGAGCGTATGGCCGGCGCAGGTTTGGTCCTTTATGGTGCGTTAAAAGTATTTTTAAAAGTAGTTGGTGTAATACTTGGTGCGCTGATGATCATTATTGGATTTGTTGGCCTCCTGGCTTTCTTAATCTCGATGGTTGTTGGTCATTCTGTTATGAGTGCTGCACCGTGGGCTGGTCATTTTGCTGTTCCCGATGTTGCTCACTTTTTGATTGCTCCAGCTTCAATTACCATGCTGATGATTGCTATTGCCTTCCTGGTTGGTATTCCGTTGCTGATCATTTTATATGTTGGAACAAAAATCGTCTTTCGCTATAAATCGAGCAACAAAGTGATTTTGCTCTCCGGCCTGGGCGTATGGTTGGTAGCTTTGGTAGCAACCATTTTGATTTCAGTTGGGCAGTTGAACGATTATACCGAGCGCAGCACAGTTACTCAAAGTGTAACACTTCAGGAGCAAAACTTCAATACGCTTAACCTGCAGTTGAATGAGGGTGACTACCGGTTTTCACACAAACGGTCGCTCGATTTAGATCGGATGAAAGTGGTTAAAAAGAATGGCGAATCCGTGCTGTTGGGACGTCCGCGGCTGGATGTTGAAAAAAGCAATACCGGAGACTTTGTATTGATCCTTAAGAAGAAATCGCGTGGTAGCAGCGAAGCAGTCGCCGGACAGGAAGTGAAAGATATCGTCTATAACTTCAGCCAAAAAGATTCAACGCTTTATTTCGACCCCTATTATACGCTGAAGGATGGCCAACGATGGTTAGGACAAGAAGTGGATATGACCCTGAAAGTTCCGGAAGGGAAAGCTATTTACTTAAGTGATGATATGGTGAAAGTGATCTACGATATTGAAAATGTATCGAATACCTGGGATGGCGATATGGTTGGAAAAACGTGGGTGATGACTCCCGAAGGGTTGACGATGAAGGAAACAGAAACAAACCAATAAATCAGACCCGACTTGTATCCTGGACTTTTGTTTGCGGATAGTGGCTAAGGCTAAACTCCGGCAGGGCATCAAGTCGCATGAAAACACAGAACTATGAAAACAAGGAAAACTTTTTTACTGGCTTTTATCGTCTTGATGGCTGCCACTTCTCTGAAAGCACAAAGCAAATCGGATAAATTGTACGATACCTTTCAGAATAAACCGGGTGTAACTTATTTCGCCATCAATAAGAGCATCGATAGCGCTTTCAACCTGGATTTAAAGGATAAAGAAAAGACCATTGAAGGTAACTTGCAAGAAATCCGTTTGATGACCTACAATCCGGATAAAGGGCAACTTGGAGTGAAAGAGTTTTGTCGTAAATCGGCTAATTTACTACCCTCAGCTTATAAGCTTGTAGAAACCGACCAGGGAGATCACGCTCAAATATGGATGCTTGGAAATAAGAAGAATGCTAAAGAATTTCATATTCTCGTTAGCGGGAATGAAGCTACAGATATGTGTTTTTGGGCTTCTTTCTATGGCGATTTTAAGATGAAAGATTTGGATGGAATAAAAGAAATAGGTCTGGAAATGACCTCTAGAAAGTAAACAGAATAAACAAATAAGCTATGAAACGATTAATGAAATCATACGACCGTGTTTTTGCAGGGGTTTGCGGTGGTATTTCAGAATACATTAACCCCGAGTTGGATCCGCTGATCGTTCGTCTGTTTTGGGCAATCTTCTCGGTATTCAACCCGTTCCTGATCCTGGTTTACTTCGTGTTGGCCTTGGTGATGCCAAGTTCACACGCGGTAGAGTCGAAATAAATCAAGCAAATAGATTCTTTTTAATTAAACAGACAAGCACAAAAAATCCGGTTCTCGCATGAGTCCGGATTTTTTGATTATCCGGGAAAGTCATTCGGCGACGTAATTGGGTTCACAATGAACTGATCCAGTCGTTCTAGGTGGTTTCCAGGTAAGGGTTTGGCATTACCGGGTAGCAATCCGGGCCGTCCTGTTCATGTTCGAGCTAACCGAGTAGGGTTTTGGGCCATTCGAGTAGAGGTTAAGCTGACCGAGTGAAGATTTTTTTAATCCGAGTAGGACAGGGACGGGAAAAAGTCTACTCGGACGATTGGTTTTGTTACTCGGAGGCATGAATTCTTTACTCGGGAGCTTGCTTTTTGAACAGGAGCGTGAAATGATTTACTCGATTGCGGAAAGTGTTTACCCTCCTTCGTCTAGGCTTACTCGGGCTTGTTTATGAAATAGTCTGCTTGTATTTATGCAAAGAGCCCGGCTGTGAATTACAGTCGGGCTCCCTGTTTTGGGTTTATTCACAGGGTGACTTCAATTCCCCCGGTGAATAAAGAATATCGGTGTTAAAGCAATCCGCGGTTCTTCAACAAAGGCTTAATATCCGGGTCTTTACCGCGGAAGTCGTGGAATAATTTACCCAGATCTTCCGTGTTACCACGTGATAATACCATGTCGCGGAAACGCTGACCATTTTCGCGGGTGAGGCCGCCGTTTTCATTAAACCAGGCGAAAGCATCGTTGTCCAGCACTTCAGCCCATGCATAGGCGTAATAGCCGGCCGCATAACCACCACCCCAAACATGTTTGAAGTAGCTTGAGCGGTAACGCGGAGGGACTTGCTCCATATAAGCACCGTTCTTTTTGAGAGCTTCCTGTTCGAAAGCATCCGAATCGGTTACCTTGTCAGCGGTTGTCAGCGTGTGCCACTGCATATCGAGGATCGCTGCTTCCAGGAACTCGCTGAATGCATATCCTTGATTGAAAGTAGCTGATTTCTTGATTTTTTCAACCAGCTCTTTCGGCATCGGTTCACCGGTTTTATAATGCTTGGCGTAGTGGGCAAATACAGTTGGATACAAAGCCCAGTGCTCGTTAAATTGCGAAGGCATTTCAACAAAATCGCGCGACACATTCGTTCCCGACAGGCTTGGATATTCCTGGTTGGCAAACAAGCCGTGCAGCGCATGTCCAAACTCGTGGAACATGGTCGTTACATCGTCGTAGCTAATCAGTGCCGGTTCGCCCGGTGCCGGTTTCGCAAAGTTGCACACATTGTAGATCACTGGTTTTTTGCCCAGTAATTTGGATTGTTCGGTGATGTTACCCATCCAGGCACCGCCCGACTTGTTGTCGCGTTTGTAATAGTCAACATAGAAAAGGCCGATTGAAGAACCATCTTCGTTGAATACCTCGAACACCCGCACATCGTCGTTATAAACAGGAATGTCTTTCCGCTCTTTGAAAGTGATGCCGTACAATTGTGTTGCTGCATAGAAAACACCGTTTTCCATGACGTTATACATTTCGAAGTAAGGTTTGATCTGGCTTTCGTCCAAATCGTATTTTTCTTTGCGAACCTGTTCTGCATAGAAATCCCAATCCCAAGGTTCCAGTTTGAAGTTACCACCTTGCTTGTCAATTAACTTCTGAATGTCGGCAGCTTCTTCTTTGGCTTTGGCAATGGCTTGTGGGGCCAGCTTGTTCAATAGTCCTTCGGCCGCTTCCGGAGTTTTAGCCATTTGGTTTTGGAGGTTCCAGGCTGCGTAATTTTCAAAGCCCATTAAATGTGCTTTTTCAGCACGAAGATCGGCTAAGCGTTCAAGCATTTTACGGGTATCGTTGTCATCACCTTTTTCAGCACGGTTCCACGAGGCTTCGAACAGCTTTTTGCGTGTATCGCGGTTTTTCAACGATTTCAAGGCTGGTTGTTGCGTTGTATTCAGAATAGGAATCATGTATTTGCCGGGCATTCCTGCATCTTCAGCTTTTTGTGCTGCTGCCGCAATTTCGCCGTCTGAAAGACCGTCCAGTTCTTCTTTTGTGTCAACCACTAAAGCGCTGGCTTTAGCCGCTGAAAGCATCATATTGGTGAACTTGGTGTTTAGTGTTGCTTCTTCGGCATTCAGCTTTTTCATTTGCTCTTTGTCTTCAGCTGAAAGGTTCGCACCAGCCATTTCAAATCGTTGGTAGTATTTCTCAACCAGCTTTAACGATTCGGGATCAAGTCCCAGGTTTTCGCGATTGTCGTAGATTGTTTTTACGCGCTGAAACAGTTTGTCGTTCATGTAAATGGCATCGGAGTGGGCAGCCAGTTTGGGAGCTTCTTCCTCTTCAATACGTTGAATTTCCGGGTTGGTGTTGGCTCCGGTCAGCAGACCGAATACACCAGAAGCACGATTCAAGGTCTGGCCGCTTTTTTCCATAGCAACCAGGGTATTTTCAAAAGTAGGGGCTTCCGGATTATTGGCAATAGCTTCAATTTCTTCCATCTGCTCTTTCATCCCTTGTTCGATAGCCGGTTGAAAGTGCTCGTTTTTGATTTTGGTAAAATCAGGAGCGCCATAAGGCAAATTACTTTCCATTAGTAAAGGATTTTCTCCCATTGCTTCGTTGTTTTGTGTTTTTTGATTCGGGCCGCAAGCCGTACTTAGCAGTACGATGGCAATGGCCGGAACATAAAGAACTCTCTTCATATGCGTAAAGTTGTAAGTAAGTTGATCTTTTTTATGTGTGATATGTATGAGAATCGGTCAAATCATTACAAAAAGATCAAATTAAAATTACGGGGAGAAATGCTGCTCCGATAAATTAAGTTGCTCACTAGCTGAAGCGAAGGGTGAAGTTTGTTTCCTTTCCGGGAACCGAGCTTGCTTTGAGGCTACCTCCATGCAAGCGCATAATTTGGCGTGACAGGCTCAAACCAATGCCGGACCCGTTTTCGCGGGTAGTGAAGAATGGCACAAAGATTTCTTCCATCAAATCGGGTGGGATGCCGGGGCCGTTGTCTCGAACAATAATCTCAACCTGTCCTGCCGGAGTTTCCCGGCCAATCAGTTCAATCTCGCCTGTTTCCTGTTTGTCCAATGCTTCAACAGCATTTTTAACCAGGTTGATCAGCACTTGCGAGATGAGTTTTTCATCTGCCAAAACAAGTAATTGCTCAGTTGGACGTTTGACTGTTATGCGGGTATGATCGTCGGGAAGGGCGGCCCGGCGTAGCAGGGCCGTTTTTTCCAATAGATCAGAGACTGAAATCAGCTGCTTTTCTGGCTTTGGTAATCGGGTGAATTTGCGGTACGACTCCACAAAGCTGATCAAACCTTTGCCTTGTTCCTTGATGATATCCAGTCCACGAATGGTATTTTGAATCAGTTTGTCGCTGACTTCTGTTGTTACAATTGGTT
>NZ_JBZQJF010000315.1:0-4924 GCF_059905295.1 Mangrovibacterium sp. | reverse complement strand
CTGGTACCAGCGGGTATTCAACTCACGCCACTCTTTCATATCCTCCGACCCTTCTTTGGCACGCTCAAATTTCTTTTGTACACTGAAACCACCAATATCCATGGTCCAGTACGGTAAGCCCGACATCGAGAAGTTGATTCCGGCCGGAATTTGTGCTTTCAAATCCTCCCAGCAAGTACCTATATCGCCACTCCAGGTGGTGGTTCCGTAATGCTGCATGCCGGCAAAGCCTGAGCGGGTTAGGATAAACACACGATCAACCGGATTCTTAGCCCGCTGTCCCTCGTAAATACCCTTGGCATTCATTAAAGCAAACGCGTTGAAGTATTGGGTTGAAGATCCAAGAGCTGTTGGGTTCATCAGTTTCTTACGGTACTCCATGCTGGCATTCGACTGAATATCCGGTTCTGTTGCATCAAGCCACCAGGCATCAATTCCTTTGGAATATAGTTTTTCGTTAATCTGTTTCCAAAACAGTTTGCGCGCACCCGGCGAGTAGGCATCGTAGAACGATCCCAGATGTCCAGGAGGAATCCAGTCCAGAATGCTATCCTTAATGGCCTGCTGATATATCCAGCCATGTTTATCAAATTCTTTGTAATGCTCGGTATTCGGATAAAACTTCGGCCACACCGAGATCATGATATGTGCCTTATTGTCGTGTACAGTTTTGATCATCGCATCCGGATCAGGGAAACGGGCCGGATCGAATTCATGACTTCCCCACTGGTCCACTTTCCAGTACGACCAGTCCATCACGATGTTATCAATCGGAATATGACGTTTGCGGAATTCTTTCAAGGCACCTTCCAGCTCATCCTGCGTTTTGTAACGCTCACGACTTTGCCAAAATCCCATAGCCCATTTAGGCATTACCTGAGCCTTACCGGTCAGTTCACGGTAACGGCTAATCACATCATCCATCGAGTTTCCTTTCATGAAATAGTAATCGATTTGATTACCCATTTCTGAATAGAATGAAATATGCTTTTGCTGCTGCGGATCAACCGGCGACAAGGCTTTCAGGCCAATATAGGACACACCACCATCAGGAATCCAGTCGAGCTTCACATGGTAGCGCTGACCTTCCTTCATATCAAGCTGGAATTTAGCGACCGAGGGGTTCCAGGCCGTGCGCCACTTATCAACCACCAGTTGACCGTCGACATACATTTTGGTATAACCCGCATAATACAACAGGAAGTTGAACAAGCCACTTTCTTTTGGTTCAATATCGCCTTCCCAAACAATACGGGCATGATCGAAGCTGAATCCTTCAGGAAAGTTTTTGATCGTCTCCAAATTCTCGTAATCGATGGTTGGCTCCTGACGTTCGACAAAGACATGTCCTTTGCGCGAATCATCTACATAGGTCGCCGTTAATCCTCCTTCTTTCCCATCAGTTCCGTATTGCACAAACTGATCCATTTGCCCGTACGGACGGGGATCGCCAAAACGAGAGAAGGAATAATTATCCCAAAGAATCCCGTAATTTTTGGTCGACATGATAAAAGGAATCGACACTTTGGTATTGTATTGGAACAGCTCTTCGTTTTTTCCTTTGTAGTTCATCTCATCGGCCTGGTGTTGCCCAAGTCCGTAAAGGGCTTCATCATCGGGTGAATCAAATACCTGCTGAAGTTCGAAAGCTTTCACACTATCCACTTCCATCGGCTTCATCGTTGTTCCATCTTTCTTTTCGGCCAGAATTTCATTGCCATCCTGATCTAAAAAGTGGACAACACCATCTTCTTTCGAAATTTCGACGGTCGTTTTACCTGTTGAAACCAATACATTCCCATTATCTTCACGCGTTGTGAATTCTACTTTCGAATCCTCGGGTAAGGCAACCAAACTGGTGTCAGTTGAAAACTTCCCGGTTGCCGAAGCAGATACCCGAATAATTTCATCGCTGACGGGAATTACCCGGACAGCCTTTGCCCCGTACTCTGTTACTTTTTTCGGAAAAACAGTCACCCCCGACTCATCTGCCTGGTAGCCTTTGGGACTACAGGCGGCAAATAAACCAACGAGTAACACAGTTGCAAATAGTCTATTCATTTTCATCTAATTTATTCTCAATATCATCAATCTCATCTTCAAATCATTCATCTACGGCACTGGTTATCGCTTCCAGTGCATCCTGGTGAACTACTTCTGCCGTCGAACGGTTAAACAAGCCCATGGAATTATTTCCGGTAGCACCATTATCCCAATAGCAAGGAATCATTCCATGCTGTACCGCCGCCTTCGTCACATAGTTCAGGTAATAATTGCGGGCAGCAATGTGTTCATCCAAATCAGAAGTCAGGGAACTACGCAAAATCGCACCATATTCCCCCAGGATTACAGGTATACCCTGATCGATAAAACTAGTTTTCATTTTTCCAAAGGCCTCATCAACCCAAGCCTCCTGTCCCCAGCTGGAAACATCAGTGTAACCGGTTCCCCACTGGGTTTTATAGGTGCCGTCTTCCTGAAGGGTGAAATCGTACGGATCGTAAAAATGGACCTCGGCCATCAGCCGATCTGAGGTGTCATCATTAGGCATCGTCAGATCGCTGACAGCTAGGTCGATGTTGGTGTTATAGGCCTGAACAACCAAATATCTGTAGGTATTACGCCCGCCTGTAGCACGAACGGCATCTACAAAAGTCTGGTTGAAGGAATTTTGTACTTCTAAATTTTCGGCGGAAGGGGTTCCATAGTCTCCTTCAACATGAACCTCGTTACTTCCGGCAAATAATAAATGGTCGTCATACTCGCGGAAGTAAATCGCTATTTGCTTCCAAAGTGCTTGCAGTTTTGTATTGATGGCTTCTTTATGATCATTATCCGGCTGGTTCATCCAACCACCATCCCAGTGGATGTTAATCATGACATACATCCCGTTATCCAGCGCATAATTCACCACTTCTTCAACACGTTGTTTCCAGGCCCAACTGATTTTATAAGTTGTTTCGTCCTCCAAGTGATTAGACCACGAAACCGGGATTCGAATGGTTTTAAAGCCGGCAGCCTTCACGGCATCAATAAAAGCCTTAGTTACAACCGGATTTCCCCAAGAGGTTTCACCCCCGCTCAAAGCATCGCCATTCGCAACAATAGCTTCAAGCGAGTTTCCAAGATTCCAGCCCAAGCCCATCTGCGCCGCAAAATCAATAGACGACAGGCTACCCATGTTAGTATTGTCCGGCTCGATGTAATCTTCATATTCCGGTTCTGTTGGCTCAGCCGGTTCTTCCTCCGCTGCTTCCTGTGTGCATTGCAGGTTGATGGTTTCAGCACCATCCGCCGTCAAAGTCATCGTTAGATTGCGGGCTTCGGTCGTTGTATTGGCCTCAGCTGTTAAAATAACTGACGCATTTCCTTTTGTCGATTGAATCGATGGTTTACACCAATCGGTCGATTCGAAATTGATCCGCCAGGTGGTATTGCTAGTAATATCGAAGCTCGCTGTTCCACCATCAGCTGTAAAGCTAAACGAGCTGGCTGAAGCTGAAAGTGTCGCCGCTGGTTCTTCTATTATTGTTTCTTCGTTGGAACTACTACATCCCACGACAGCGAGGATTATAAGTAGTAACCAGGTCCATTTGTTTAGGTGTTTCATGAGTTCGGTTGAATTGTTGGTTTTTCGGTTTAGCGTTTAGGTTATTTCGGGCGATGGAAAATTCGTTTTTGTTTTATTATCCCCGGATACCAAAAGATATCCGGGGAATCTTAGGTTCATTAAATTATTCAATCACAACGTCATCAACAGTTACCGTAACCGCATTGATATCCACCAAGTCCGGCACCAAATCAACGATATCAATACAGAAAACCTGTGCTGTATCGAAAGCACCTCCCGGAGTCCAGCTCACAGTGTAAGTTCCATCTCCGGTTATAGTCGCTTCTCCAGAGCCGGTTCCATCTCCCCAATATGATGGATCCCAACTGGCATCAGCAATCTGAAGAGCGGTTTGATAACTTCCAACTGCACCAGTTACAAAGCTCAATCCCTGAATTGTAAAGGTTACTGAAATCTTGTTCTCGAATAACACAGATGCCGGATCCAGAGGAGGGTCAGCCGCTGTACTACCATAAGCATTATACAATTCAATCCGATACTTCGGGTTGTCCACTTCCAGATTCCCGTAAGCTAATTTTGTGTTGTCAAAAGCGAGTGTTGTCGGCTGCGGGCTGGTGCTATCATCACCACCTAGTTGAGGAATCAAGTGGAAAGCACTATATTGGGGATTACTTGGATCACGCGCTCCAACCCACATTCCTTTCACGTCTCCCGCCAGGTTTTTCTCAAGGCTTAGGATTCGCCATTGATTGTCAGCGGTAGTATATAAATTCACCCAAGAACAAATATTGAAGGCCGGAGTAACGCCATCAAAAGTGTAAATTCCTTTTTCGTCCAACGTATAAGTTCCATTTTCCGTCGTTCCATCCGGAGCAATAAATACAACCGAGTTGTCTTCTGCATCCATGGTTAACGAGAAGCCTGCATAGGTATCCGGAATTGTAGCATCAAAGCCAGTCCAGTCCGGATAATCGGCAACTGAAGTCCAGGCATTCATCAATGAACCATCAAGGTTAGCCCAATTGAAAGGAGTTTCCGGCGACAATACCCACTTAATCTTTCGACTAACAACAGTTGTCACATCATCCTGCCATCCATCAGGCAAGCTTGGTTCTGGCTCTGCATATTCGTAATTGTCAGCATAATCTTTGGAAACGTAATTCAGTATATAATACCACGGACCTTCGTCGTTTGTCCGCATAATCGCAATCTGAAGTTGGTTTTCGGTAAGGGTTAATACCTTGAGGTTATTGTTCCAGTTATCTGCATTTACAATATAATTGTCCGGACGTAAAATGGTCGCATCTGTTGTCGATAAAGTGTGAGCAGTCGCATTCAGGAAGTAAGTTCCTG
>NZ_JBZQJF010000314.1:0-22511 GCF_059905295.1 Mangrovibacterium sp. | reverse complement strand
TTCGATTAGGAAATGAACAGATTGGGTTAGAGCATATTTTCCTGGGAATTTTAAGAGATGGTGAAGGAGTTGCTATTGACATTTTAACAAGTTTAGGCGTTAATTTATCTGAGATCAAAATAGCTGTTGAAAACGAATTAAGAACAGAGAAAGAAATTGATCCACAAGCTTCCGTTCAACTCTTAAAATCTGCCGAAAAGGCTCTTAAATTAGTGTATTTAGAGGCTCGAGCACTAAATAGTTCAACAATTAGCACCGGGCATTTACTGCTTGCAATTCTGAAAGATAAGGATAGTCAGATATCGATGATTCTGAGCGAATATCATATCAACTATTATATCCTGAAATCCAGATTGGAAGATTACAAGCAGCCGGAAGCCAAATCGGAATTTGGAGACGAAGAAGATGAAGAGACGGATGACCCGTTTTCTAAATCGTCCTCAAATCCGGGAACACACAAAAAGCCGGGAAATGCAAAATCAGACACTCCTGTGCTTGATAATTTTGGTATTGATATAACGAAGGCTGCCGAGGAAAACAACTTGGATCCGATTGTTGGCCGTGAAAAGGAAATAGAGCGTTTAGCTCAAATTTTGTCACGACGCAAAAAGAACAATCCTATTCTTATAGGTGAACCGGGTGTTGGTAAATCCGCCATTGCCGAAGGTCTGGCTCTTCGCATTATTCAAAAGAAAGTATCGCGTGTCCTTTTCGACAAGCGTGTCGTTAGTCTGGATATTGCTTCAATTGTGGCCGGTACGAAATACAGAGGTCAGTTCGAAGAACGTATGAAAGCGATTTTGAACGAACTGTCGAAGGTGAACAATGTAATTTTGTTTATCGACGAGATTCACACCATTGTTGGTGCTGGAGGGGCAACAGGATCGCTTGACGCAGCAAACATGCTGAAACCTGCTTTAGCGAGAGGTGAAGTGCAATGTATTGGTGCAACAACCCTGGATGAATACCGTCAGCAAATTGAAAAAGACGGTGCATTGGAACGTCGTTTCCAGAAAGTCATGGTTGAGCCGACTTCGGTTGAAGAAACGATTCAGATTTTGAACAATATAAAGGAGCGTTATGAAGACCACCACAATGTGGTTTACACGCCTGAAGCAATTGAAGCTTGTGTAAAATTAACTTCGCGCTATATCACCGATCGCTTTTTACCTGATAAAGCGATTGATGCATTGGATGAATCTGGTTCGAGGGTGCACATTTCAAATATTAATGTTCCTGACCGCATTGTGAAGTTGGAACAAAAGATTGAAACTACCCGTGAAGAAAAAATTAAGGCTGTAAAAAGTCAAAATTTCGAATTGGCAGCCAGCTATCGTGATAAGGAGAAGAACCTGATTCAATTACTTGATCAGGAAAAAGAAGCCTGGGAAAAAGAATTGCTAAGTCATCGCGAAGAAGTTTCGGAAGAAAAAGTAGCCGAAGTTGTTGCAATGATGTCAGGAGTTCCAGTTCAACGGATCGCACAGGCTGAAGGTAAGCGTCTGATGACCATGGGTGAAAAACTGAAAGGTTCCGTTGTTGGTCAGGATGATGCAATCAAAAAGATTGTCAAAGCCATTCAACGTAACCGGGCAGGTTTGAAAGACCCCAACAAACCGATTGGTACATTTATCTTCCTTGGCCCTACCGGGGTTGGTAAGACACAATTAGCTAAAGTCATTGCCAAATATTTGTTCGATAGTGTTGATTCATTAATTCGCATCGACATGAGCGAATACATGGAGAAATTCGCTGTTTCCCGCTTGGTTGGAGCGCCCCCAGGATACATTGGTTACGAAGAAGGTGGCCAATTAACCGAAAAGGTACGTCGTAAGCCCTACTCAGTCGTTCTTTTGGATGAAATTGAAAAGGCACACCCGGATGTATTCCACTTAATGTTACAAGTATTGGATGAAGGTCGTTTAACCGATAGTTTAGGACGAAATATCGATTTTAAGAACACGATCATTATCATGACTTCCAACATTGGTTCCCGCCAGTTGAAAGAGTTCGGTAGCGGAATTGGCTTCTCAACACCTAAAACAGCTGCTGAAGAAACAGATCATGCTAAATACGTGATTGAAAAAGCACTAAAACGTGCTTTTGCTCCGGAATTCTTAAACCGTATCGACGATGTAATCATGTTCAACACCTTATCTAAGGAAGATATCTTTAAAATTATTGATATTGAACTGAAAGGTTTATTCGATCGTGTTGCATCGCTGAATTACAAGCTGAAAATCTCAAAAGCTGCGAAGGAATTTATTGCAGAGAAAGGTTACGATACGCAGTACGGAGCTCGTCCTCTGAAGCGTGCTATTCAAAAATACCTGGAAGATGAGATGGCAGAAGTAATCATCAAAGCTTCAGTAACCGAAGGAGACACTATTTCAATCGGATTCGATAAAAAGAATGAGAAGATTGTTGTTAAGATCCTAGGAACTAAAGAAAATGCCTAACAAGCAAAAATGAATAATAAAATGAAAGCCGGTTTTAAACCGGCTTTTTATTTGTTCTATAGTCTGGTAAAACCACTCGGGTTCGCGGAAGATGTTCGGGATATTTCTCCTGAACAAAGCGAATTAATTCCTCTCTCACTTTCACCCGAAGATCCCATGCTGCAGGTGAATTCGATGCACTGACCAAAGCTCTGATTTCCATCGTCAATTCTTTGGAATCCGTCACCTGAAGAACATTTACCTGGCCATCCCATTCAGGTGTACGTTCCAAAATTTGGGTTAACTCATCGCGCATGGCATCAACCGGGAAGCCGTAATCCACATAAATAAAAACCGTTCCTAATATTTCAGCAGTTGTTCGGGTCCAATTTTGAAATGGCTTGTCAATGAAATATGTTATCGGAACAATTAAGCGTCGTTTGTCCCAAATACGAACAACAACATAGGTTAGTGTGATTTCTTCAATCCACCCCCATTCTCCTTCAACAATTACTACATCATCCAAACGAATTGGCTGCGTAAATGCAATTTGAATTCCGGCTAAAAATAACGCAATACTACGTTGAGCTGCAAAACCAATAATTATACCGGCAATACCGGCACTGGCTAGCAGGCTCATTCCAACTTGCCTGATTTTTGGAAAGCTAAGCAAGGAGACCGCAAAGGCGAAAAGCAGAACTACAATAATCAAAATTCGCTCAATGACGACAAGCTGGGTCTGGATTTTTCGGGCCTTTAAATTATTGGTCGACTTAAGGTCATATTTAGCCATCGTTATCAAACGAAAACCTTTGATGAATACGATTAAAACCCAGCAAATGATCACATTAAATAAAATTGATTGAATAATATGAACATCGAAAGGAAATTTCTCAATCAGGCTTTGAGGGAAGCTTATTGTAGCGCCGCTCAATATAAATAGAAGGCCGATAGGAATCGTTAAGCGACGTAGAATTTTTAACCATATTTTTTCATGGGTCTCATTTTTCAGGAGCGACTTAACTCGCCTTAAAACGAATAATGCAAGCACAATGGCAATAAAAATGCAGATTACGAGGATAGTAATATTTTTCAGATTGAGCATGATGTATACTTTTACGGTTTACAAATTGGTAAACAGTACAGTTAACTTAAACAAGCAGACCGTTATTTTTTGTAATCGATCACCATCAGGCTGATATCATCAGACTGATCTGCACTGCCTCTGAATTCAAATAAACAATCTAGCAGATATTGGGTTGAATCTTTTGCCGACAGATTTGGCATACTACTTATCGCTTTCGTTAGATTGTCGGATCCAAATAGCTGACCATTTTCATCCCGACAATCAGTTACTCCGTCCGTATATAAAATCAGACGATCTCCAGGCTTTAACATCCCGGTATCTCCGCCATACGACTTGGATGAGTAAACACCAATTGGCAAACCATGTGTTTTATCCAAAACATGAACATCATGATTTTGGGTCACTACGAAGGGATAATTATGCGCTGCATTACAATAACTTAACTCGCCGGTTTTGACATCTAAAATTCCAAGGAAAAGCGTCAAAAAGTTCTGATTTGAATTTTGCAGGCTTAACTCATTATTCACCTGCTCTACAATTTGACTGGCTTTCAATCCTTTTGACTTACTTTTAATAAGCGTATGAGCGACAGCCATAAAGAGTGCTGCAGGTATTCCTTTACCCGATACATCTCCCATAGTAAACAGCAAATGATTCGAGTCGATGAAGAAATAATCGTAAAGATCCCCGCCAATTGATTCTGCAGGGTCAAGTATGGCATGTAAACTAATTTCCGGATGTTCAGGATCCCCTGTAAATACAGGAGGGATTATGGCTGTCTGAATTTCTTTAGCTGATTTAAGATCCTTCTCAATTTTACGCTTATCCTTTTTACTTTGCGTCTGTTCACTTAAATGTTTATTGTAATTCTGCTGCAGATCGTGCAAGCTAGATGACAGCATTTCAATCTCATTTTTTTGATAGTTAACCAATAAATCACCGGAACTTACCCGTTTTATCGATTTGGCAATTGCAGCCAATGGTGACAACATTTTTCTGAATATCAAAAATATAATGCAAATAACAACAAACAGACCTATGATGGATACGATAACAATATTTCGAAATAAGGCATCTAATTCTGAAAATAGCTGCTTTGCTGGAATAACAATCACGATTGTCCAATAAGTAAACGGAACAGGGGCAAAATGAAACCAGGCTCTTTCGTAGTTAAATGCTTCAGGGCGAGCAAACCCGGATCCCTGTTGATGCGAACGAAGTAACGATTCGTATTTCGGTCGATCTTCTGGAGAAATAATTTTATCAGACACATTATAAATGTTTCGCTTCATAATCCAAGACGAGTCAGCGTGTGCCAAAAAGTTGCCGTTTCTACTCAAAATAAAAGACATCCCTCCTCTTTCAATATTAAGTTCTGAATTAATTTGATTCAGGAAATTCAGGTTAATTTGACTGGATAAAAATCCAATAGGTTCATGCTGTTCTGAATAAATTGGAACAGTGTAGCTTGCAACCAATAAACTAGTATCGAGCGGGCAATAAAAAGGATCGGACCATACCCCACTATGCTGATTGGCAACAGACTGTTTTATTTCATCATAGTTCGGGAAATTGCAGTATTTCTGCTCATGAAAAAATTTTATATTCCCGTTCTTATTGAACGTACTTAGGAAGATTTGTTCCTTCCCGTTCATAAACTCAAGCCTGAAACCGGACAAAACAGGATTCAGTTTTAGAATATTGGCGAGAAAACCGTCCAGTTTTCCACTTTGTTGATAGAATTGAACTTGCGAACTTATGTTGCGGGATACTTCCTGAGTTGTTATAACATGAAATGCAATATTCCGTTCCGCGTTTGTCGACTTATTAATCGCATTCTCTTCAATCTTTTCAATTAAAATCCGTTTACTGTAATCATAGTTGAGATAGACAATAATGCCCACCGTAACTGTAACAACGGCTACAATATATAAGCTAAGTTGAAAAGCAATGCTTCTGTTATTCATACGACTTTTGCGGTTTGTTACACAAATTATCACTTTTTTTTAAATGAATTGCTCTCCAAAACATTTTCTTGTTCCTTCATACTTACATGTTGCACTTGCAAACTTGCTGGCTTGTTGAAGACTAAGACGAAAATCCCGTGATTTAAGCCAATAGAAGCAAAAAGCACCATGTAAGAAATCCCCGGCACCTAAACTATCTTTAATTTTCATCTTCTCGATGGTTATTTCTTGCTGGCTAGAACACAAAATAGAATCGGAACCACGGCTAATTGCAACATACTTTTTTTGTTGTTGCTCAAAATAATGAAGTACATCATCCTTTGTCAAACAACCGGGGGGACAAAAGTCAGCAGAACAAATAATAAAGTCCAGGTATGGGATGATTTGTTCCAAATGGGGTTTCCAACTTCCCCCATCAAAAACAATTGGTATTTCTCTGTTTTTAGCCTCTTCGCAGACAGCAGTTGTCATTTTTGGATAAAAACCATCGACCATTACCAGCTCGGGCTTTAACTGCTCAAATAGGTTTCTGATATCGATTCCAACTGCATGATCTTCCGGATGATGTGATAAAATAGACCGATCGCCATTCGAACTTGTGATTACAGATGCCAAAACCGGATTTATCTCTTTTTCTGTAATTAAGTCAATCAGCTGAACACCATGTTGTTGAAGGTCTTCTTGAATTAAGCTTTTGAACGGATTTTTACCGACAGCTGAAAGTAAATACGCTCCTTTATTCAAAAATGAATACGCAACAGCAGCATTTAATGCCGGGCCTCCAACTAAAATATCGGGAACCTTACATTTTACCTTTTCATTAGAACCGGGAAACTGATCTACAAAAAATTGGATGTCGATTGTGCTCAATCCGGCAAACAGCACATTGGGCATAAAAATAGTTGTTTGATGTTTCCCTGTAAAAATAAAACAAAAAGCCGGATTGATCATCAATCCGGCTTTACTATATCGTAAGATCTACATTAAGTATTCATTGCACCACAAACGTTGATTGTTTGTCCGCTCACATATGATGAAAGATCGGATGCCAGGAATAAAGCCACTTTAGCAACTTCTTCCGGAGTACCACCACGTCTCATTGGAATGCTAGCTTCCCATGCTTTACGAGCATCTTCAGGAATAGCACCTGTCATTTCGGTAATGATGAAACCTGGAGCAATTGCATTGCTGCGAATGCCGCGTGAACCAAGTTCTTTAGCAACCGACTTAGTAAAGCCCAGGATACCTGCTTTGGATGCTGAATAGTTGGACTGACCGGCATTCCCGCTAACCCCAACAACAGAACTCAGGTTAACAATTGAACCGCTACGTTGTTTCAACATGGTTTTTTGTACAGCTTTTGTGAAGTTGAAAACCGACTTCAGGTTAACGTTGATGACAGCATCCCATTGTTCTTCGGTCATACGCATCAACAATGTATCTTTTGTAATACCGGCATTATTTACCAGCGCATCAATACGTCCAAAGTCTTCAACAATCTTGCTAACTACTTCGTCAGTGGCAGTAAAATCTGCAGCATTCGACGCGTATCCTTTTGCTTTAACCCCCAAAGCTGATAATTCAGCTTCAGTTTCTTTCATTGCTTCATTTTCAAACAAGTCGGTGAAAGCAATATTGCAGCCTTCTTCCGCAAATTTCAGGGCGATAGCTTTACCGATACCTCGTGATGCACCGGTCACAATAGCTGTTTTACCTTCGAGTAATTTCATGTGTGTATTTTTAATTTAAAACAAGAATTGATATTCAAAACCTGATAATCTGAGGCAAATATACTTTTTTGTACTTGTTATTGGAATGTAGAATTGTTTTTCAACTCTAATAAATATCCAAAATTGCGAACAAACAGCTGTTTTGCAGATTAATGAAGGGAAATTTCGCCTATAGCTGAAAAAGTCAATTTTTCTCGATTTGGATATTCTAGCCATTCTTCGTTCATTTGGCTCCCAAATAATCGCATATTCATGAACAACAAAATATTAATCTGTCTGGACCCGCTAAAAACCCCCTTTAATGGACTCGGACGAGTTTCTATTGATTTTTCAACTGAATTACTCAGAAGAGATGTTAAGGATTCAATTACCTACTTAGTTCCTGTTAAAAATCATGGGTATGCCCGCCAGTTTCCCAATATTGAATTTTTAACCAATGTGAAAAAAATTTGGTCGGGCTATATGCGAAAGTACGATTTAGTACATGTAACCCACCAAGTATCAAAGTTTTCCATTCGAAAAGCCAAAAAAGTGGTGTTGACTATACACGATCTAAACTTTCTGTATGTAAAAAGCAGTTCAAAGCAGAAAAAATATAAACGGAAAGTTCAAAAATTGGTCGATAAAGCTGACTATCTATGTTTTATCTCTGAGTTTACCAAGCAAGAATGTATTACCCATTTGACAATTGAACCAGACAAACCAAAATCGGTAATTTATAACGGTGTAAATAACTTAATCAAATCAAATGCAAAGCCCACATGGTGTCCCAAAGGTGAATTTTTGTTCACAGTTGGCCAGTTTACAGAAAAGAAAAACTTCCATGTTTTAATACCTTTCTTAAAATTGCTACCTGAAAGTGTTTCATTGGTAATTGCCGGACAAAACAATACTTCGTATGGCGAAAAAATAAAAGCAATTGTAGAAAAAGAGGGTTTAAACGGACGGGTAATTTTGCCCCATACCATTTCCGAAGAAGAAAAGAGCTACCTCTACTACCATTGTAAAGCTTTTGTTTTTCCGTCGATTGCCGAAGGATTTGGCTTACCGGTGATAGAGGCCATGAAGTGTAATAAACCTGTTTTTTGCTCCGACAAAACAAGCCTGAAAGAGATTGGCAATGCCTTTGCTTTTTTTTGGAAAACTTTTGCCCCCCACTCAATGTTGAAAGTCTACCAACAGGGCGTCTCGGCTTTTGACAAGGATCAGGAGTTTCAACAGCGACAAAAGGAATACGCAGATTCTTACACATGGAAAAAAAATGTAGATGAATACCTAAAGGTTTATTCAAGCCTGTTGAAAACTGAAAACATCTCAAAATTGGATTAATTTTGCCAAATGATAGATCAAGCAACAATATGCGCTATTGCAACTTCTCCCGGAATGGGAGCCATTGCAACTATTCGTCTTTCCGGTGATGACGCAGTTAAAATTGCCGACAATGTATTCCAATCGACCAATCAAAAGAAAAAGCTGGCCGATCAAAAAGCCAATACTTTGCATTACGGAACAATTAGCGAAGGGACTGAAATCGTTGACGAAGTTGTAATCTCACTCTTTCGTGCCCCCCACTCTTTTACCGGCGAGGATATTATTGAAATAGGTTGCCACGGTTCGGTGTATATCCAACAACGGATTCTGCAGGTTTTAATTACGCATGGAGCTCGTATGGCTAAACCGGGAGAATTTACCCAGCGAGCTTTCCTGAACGGGAAAATGGACTTGTCGCAAGCGGAAGCTGTAGCCGATTTGATAGCCTCGAGCAATGCAGCCAACCACAAAATGGCATTGAAACAGATGCGTGGTGGTTTCTCTAAAGAGATAAGTAAGCTACGTGGTCAATTGTTGCATTTTATAGCAATGGTTGAATTGGAGCTTGATTTTAGTGAAGAAGATGTTGAATTTGCCGATCGTAAACAATTAATTCAATTAACTACTGATATTCAACAATTACTCAGCAAATTAGCAAGCTCTTTTAAACTAGGTAATGTATTAAAAAATGGTGTTCCAGTTGCTATAGTCGGAGAAACGAATGTGGGAAAATCGACCCTCCTTAATGCGTTGTTGCAGGAAGAGAAAGCGATCGTTTCAGACATTCACGGTACTACTCGTGATGTCATTGAAGATGTAATCAATCTCGATGGAACGGCTTTCCGATTCTTCGATACTGCAGGAATTCGTGAAACTACCGACCAAATTGAAAATCTCGGTATTGAACGCAGTTACAGCAAGCTTGAACAAGCCGAAATTGTGCTGTTGGTTACCGATCTGACTAATCCGATTAGCTTAATCAACCAGCGAATTGAAAAGATTCGTGAGCGGATTACTGATCAGGAATTAATTATAGTTGGTAACAAAGCAGATGTTGCCGGTCGCGAGAAAATTGCAGAGATGGTAGCTAATATCGATTTGGGTGAAAAAGAAAACATCGTTTTCATCTCAGCCAAACAACAACAAAACCTCGAAAGCCTCATTGATCTGTTAAAGGAAAGTGCCAACCTACAACAAGCTGAAGGATCAGATGTAATTGTGTCGAACCTCCGTCATTACGAAGCACTAACACAAGCACTGGAAGCTGTTAATCGGGTTATCGATGGCCTTCACAGCGGCATTAGTGGCGACTTCCTGGCACAGGATATTCGCGAGTGCTTGCATTTTCTAGGTGAAATTACCGGTGAAATTTCCAACGACGAAGTATTGGGTCACATATTTAAGAATTTTTGTATCGGAAAGTAACCAACAAGAAATCCCGGTTTATTTAAACTTAAACATTTCATTTCAAAACCGATATGAAATATACACCCCGTAATTTTTTGGATAAAGTTTGGGAACCAGGCAAAGTTTGTTTCTTTCTGCAGATCGATTATTCGGGACAAAATGATAGACCAAATTAACAGTTAGTATGCCGATACCTGCCCCAGTGAGAACATCCGGCAGCCAATGCGCATTATTCGTCATCCTTAAAACTCCGGTGGTTGTGGCAACTGCAAAGCCACTGTAGGCAATCCATGGAGAAGTATCTTTGAACTCTTTATACAAGATCGTTGCGCTAACAAAAGCATTTGTAGTGTGTCCTGAAGGAAATGAATTGCTTCCTCCCCGCGGTCGTTCAACTTTTGTTGCCGCTTTAATTGAGTGGACTAAAAGCCCGGATACGACTTCGGAAATCAGTAGATATTTTGTTTGAACACCAATTGTGTTCCTGTGTTTGATTCCTAAAGCATCTGCACCATATAATTCAACAATGGGGCCATACTGCAAATAATTATCTAGTTGTGTTTGTGTTTTGGGAGTGATATTGTGAATATCCTCCTTAATAGATCCAATATTTAGCATAGAGCCTACACCAATTAAACTAAGTGGGATAACCTGCCTTGACAGGAAAGACTTTTGAGTCTCACAGTTAATTACATGCGTAGTATCTGGCTGAGCCTTTAGACTGAGGACACTCAGTGAAAGCATAAGAAATAAAAACCCTTTTTTCATTGATGAATCCTATTTTTTAAACTTGACTTCTAACTGTCAGCAGCAGGGTGTAAAATCAAAGCGAGATCAGTTAAATTACGTCATTGGTTAGTCGCAAGTTCGATGAGCTCTCCCCATTTTGTTACATTAACATCCATAGTGGTTGAGTCATTTGCCAATTTTAATTTGTAACCGGAAAAACCGGCAGTATCAACAGTGCTTGCACGAGCAATAGAATAGCGAGTATAATTTTTGTGAATCGCACATCGTACGATTAAAGGAAGGTCTTTAGGCGCAATCTGAGTCTCAATTTTCAATAAATTCCCATTTAAATCAAAACAGGCGGTTGCGACTTGGGATCCCTTACAAAACTTAGCATCCCAACCATTTTTGTTTGGCTGCCAAAAAATATCAGTTGCATTCGCAAATTGCTCATCAAACGATTCTATTATCCGGCAATTAGGCGACTGTCCCATTTGTTCGAGCGTCAAAAGTGTCAACGGAATCATAATCCATAAAAAAGCTTTCATGATGCTTCGCTTTTATCGAAATCAAACATAGCTGTCAATTCTAAAGGAAATCTAAAGATGATCTGCAAGAGGCTGATATTCTACCAGTTCTTATTGAAGTACTTTAATTAGCAAAAACTCCAGCTACTAAAACGAGATTCTATTCGTGTTTCTCCGTGAGCTTTCCAAGCGAATCTGACAGAACCTCCATTTTTACATGCCCTCTTTTAAGTGCAATTTCATATCCTTCAAATGAAGGTGATTGGAATGCCTCAATTTCTCGAATTTTGTAGTCACTGTATGTTTTCTGTAATGCTGATTTTACCCGTTTAGGAAGCTCACTTTCTTTGAGGTCTCTTTCTGTTTCGAGCCAGTTCCCTTCAAGATCAAACGATGCAGACATCTTCTGATCATTCAAAACGAACTCAGCTTCCCACTCTGAGGCATCTTCTTTGCTCCAGTTAATTTTTTCCGCATTCGTAAACTTGTTTTGGAAAGTTTGCAAAACCTTTTGTGGAGGATTTCCGGCAAAAACGATTGAGCTAAACGCCCAAAGAATCATCGTCAGTGAAAGTGTTTTCATTGTCTTATTTTATTGATTTACACCTAAACTTAAACTCTGATTCTAAAGGAATCCTGAAGTGCAGAAATTAATTTCTACTTGTATTACTTCCGCTTTAATCCTGCTCAATTAATCCCAGGAAAGTTGGCAGGGCAATTAAAAGTACGGGCAAGGCAAATACCAAGCCTCCGATAACTGCGATGGCCAGCGATTGATGCATTTGCGCCCCCGAACCAATACCCAAGGCAAGAGGCAACAAGGCCATGATGGCACTTAATGCAGTCATTAATTTAGGGCGTAAGCGGATTGAGATTGAATAAACGATGGAGTCGGTAACGCTTTCTCCTTTTTGGCGTTCTTCCATGTACTGCAGATAGGTAAAAATAGAGGCCTCCCCGACGATCCCAATGATCATGATAATCCCCACATAACTACCAACATTCAATGGAATATTCAACAGTAAAAGTAATAAACCACTGCCGGCAGGAGCAAGCATCACCAGGAAGATGAGTAACAGAGCTACTTTTATTCGCCGAAAAAGAAATAAAATGATGGTAAAAACCAACAAACTTGCCAGAATCAGAATGAGCATCAGTTCATGGAATGCCTGTTGTTGCTCTTTGTACGCTCCTCCGTATTCAATGTTCATTCCTGGCGGTAGGTTTATTTTCGTGCGAATTTCTTTTTGAATATCGGCTAGAGTACTTCCCAGATCCCGGTTATTCAGCCGGGCAGTAATGTAGTCTACACTTTTCAGATTTTCTCGGTTCATTTCAGCCACTCCTTTGGATAAACGAATATTGGCAACCCGCTTCATGGGTACCAATTGTCCGTCGGGCAAGAAGATTTGAGACTCCTTCAGAGCATCCACTGTTGTTCCTAAATGGTTGGGGTAAACCATCCGCACATCACACATCTGCAAAGGTTCCTGTATGCTTCCAACCACTACCCCTCCCAACTGGGTTTGTAACTGGTACTGAAAATTATCAGGAGAAAGATTAAAACGATCCAGTTTTGCCGCATCGGGCTCCACTACCACCGACGGACCGGCTATGGTAATACCATCAAACACGTCCGCCGTTCCGGGCACATGATCGACCACATCAGCAATCTTCTGACTGTATTCCTGCAGCTGTTTCGTGTCATTGCCAAATAGCTTGATTTCAATGGGCTGTGTTGAGCTCATCAGGTCGCCCAGCATATCGCCAATCACCTGTCCAAAATCAACGGTCAGAGCTGGTAATTGAGCCTCTATTCGGGTGCGGATATCATCAATAACTTCTTCCGTTGTTCGTTTGCGTTTGGTTTTCAATTTAATCAGGTAGTCACCACGGTTTGGTTCGGTAATGAAAAAGCCCATTTGTGTTCCTGCTCGTCGGGAATAGCTTTCCACTTCTGGCATACTTGTGACAATTTGATCTACTTTCTGCAACATCAGATCAGTTTCATCGAGCGAGGTTCCCGGAGGACTATTAAAATCGAGCACAATGGAGCCCTCGTCCATTTCCGGCAGAAAGCCGGAGGGCAAGGCTGGAAAAATAATGAAAACTCCCGCGATCATCGCTACGACCAGCGCAATGGCGATATAAGGTCTTTTCAGGAAAAACTGTACCCATGTTTGTTTCCGAACGGCAGCCGATTTCAAGTGCTTTTCACGGGTATTTCCAAAGAAAATAAGGTACAACACCGGCAAAAGTAACCAAGTGACCAGGAATGACGCCGTCAGTGTAATAATCATGGTTTGCGTCATGATATTGAAGTAGGCACCAGCCACGCCTGTCATCAAACCAAAAGGTAAAAAGATGACAATGGTGCTTAGCGAAGACCCAACCATCGCAGGCAACAAGTATTTAATGGCTTTGGGAACCACTGATCGATAGTTTTCCTCGGGATGTTCCTCATGCGTTCGGTGAATCTGTTCCACCACGACCACTGCATCGTCGATAACCAATCCAATAGCTGCAGCAATAGCCCCCAGTGTCATAATATTCAGATTAAAACCAAAAGCTTTCATCCCAATAATCGTGAGTAACAGCGAAACAGGAACCGTAATTAAAATCACAATGCTGCTTTTAAACGAACGCAAAAAGAGAATTGTAACAACTATCGCGAGCAGAATACCCACCCAAAGCACATCCCGTATACTTTTAATAGCTGTATCTACAAAATCAGCCTGATTATAATAGGGCACCATCTTAACCCCTTGTGGTAGTAAATGGTTATTCAATTCATTCACCCGCTCTTTGAGTTGGGCGTCCATATCCGACAAGTTTGCTTCAGGCTGCTTCATCACAGCGATCAAAGGAACATCCTTCCCATTAGCCTTGATTTTCAGATATTCAGTTTGACCAGCTATTTTTACCTCAGCCACATCCTTTAAAAGCACAGTGCTATTTACGGTACTTCTGATCACGGTATTGTTCATTTGCCCGAGATCCCTAACGGCCGCATCGGTCAGCGAAAGGTAAAGCCGGTGGTTATCATTGAGGTAACCATTGGACCGAATGAAGTTGGTCTGGCTGAGTGCGGTTCCAATTTCTTCAGGTGTAATTCCAAAAGCACTCATCTTTTCCGGTTTCAGCACAAGCTGATATTCCTTGTTGCGTCCACCGGTTACAGCAACCTCCCGGATTCCGTCAATTTGCTCAAGGTAGGGTTTTACAGTGTATTGGGCGATCTTCTTTAGCGCTACCGGACTTAAATTACCTTCCAGCGAATATCCTGCAGCAGCCAGGATAGACGGGTTCATTTTTTCAACCACCACTTTCAGACCTGCTGGCAAATCCGTCCGACTTTCGCTTATGCGGGCATCGATCTGCTGGCGAGCCAGGTCGATGTCAGTATCCCAATTGAAAAAAGCTGAAATCTCGCAGCTGCCCCTCGAAGTCGTTGATTGAATCATCTGCAGATTTTCACTCTTCTTAATCGCCTCTTCCAATTGTCTGGTTACCGTAATCAACATCTTGTCGACCGGTTGCTCACCATTGTCTGCAATTATCTTCACTTTGGGGAAGGTGACATTCGGCAGCAATTCCACCTTCATCTGGTTGTAAGAATAAAGACCGACGCCAATAATGATCAGGAAGATGATTCCCAAAGGGCTCTTGAATTTATGATAGAAGCTTTCTTTCAAATGCATGATGAATTCCTAATATTTATTTCGGGTAAGATTACAGCAAATAAGCTTTTCAATTCCTGATAATCCGGACAATCGCCGTGTCCGGCAGTCCATAGCCGCCTTCTGACACCAATTGGTCTGTACTTGTCAGCTTCGGGTTCACCAGCTGAACAAGACTATCGGTCTCCTGCCCTTTTTCCACCGGAATTTTCACGCAGGTCGTATCATTAACCAGTTTCATGACCCAGAATAACGTTTGCAGCTCGTTACCTTGCAAAGCGCTTTTAGGAATCCACAAAGCGTTCGGCAGCTCGCCGGTTTTAAACTGAACAGATAGGCTAATATTTTCAGCCAGATTCAAAGCATTTGCAGGCCTTACAATATAAGGCTGGGTTTGATTTTGTGTTGTAGCCGACGGCCATTGTCCGATCACCTTTCCGCCTACCTTTTGACCATTTGGCAAAAGAATGGTACAACTCATGCCCGGTTGAACATTTCCCAATTGCTCAGCCGGAACATCAATTACAATGCGCATGGAGTTTGATTTGATACCGGTAGCAAGCACATCACCAGCCTGTACAAAGTCACCAACCTGCACATTCAGATTCGACAATGTCCCGTCCAGAGGAGAGAAAATGGTATCATTAAAGGTGTTGAAGTCCTCATCCTTGAAATTGGATTTTTGAAGGGCTGCAGCTTCCATCGGCTGTACAACAAATAAAGGCTGCCCGGTTGAAATAGTGCCTGCAACATGGCAGTCAACGCTTTTTACAATCCCTCCAACCTGCGTTCGAAAGGTATTTGTTTGCAGATAGCGGGTTGTGCCTTTGAAGGTTGACGTCTGCACGATCGTAGCAATCACAGGCTTCGTAACTTTCACGTCACTTTTTATCTCAGTTGCCTCTTCCTGTTCCGGATTGGATGATGTGCAGGCGGCCATCACCATCGTGAGTAGCACCAGTCCGAACGTAAGTCGGCGAAAGGCATTAGTGGTTCCAGTAATTATAGTCATTGATCAATTTTTTTAGCGTAATTTCTTTTTGGACAACGGCTTGGTTCACATCACTGTATTTTTTCAGATAAGCTACAAAATCAATCACACTGATTTGTGCCCGCTGCAATTCATCGCGATATAAATTCAATAAGGCGTCGTATTGTTGTTGGATTTGCTTCTGCTGGGTCAACTCATCCTGCGTTTTGTCAATAGTCTGCAAATAAGCATTGGCCTGGCTCTGCACTTGCTTTAATTTCAATTCTTTTTGGGTTGAAGCTTCATCAATGGCAAGCATCTGCTGCTGCTCGTTGATCTTCTTCTGATGTCCGTCGAAAAGTGTGTACGACAAATGAACGCCGGCACTAAGCCCCACATGCCGTTCTATCGAGGGAATGGAGGTTGAATTCAGTCCGGAATTAGCAAACAGGTTTATTTGTGGCCGATATTGGTCATTGAAAATTGCTGTTTGGTTAGCTGCAAGTAAACTATCCTGCTCGTACGTTTGAGTAAATAACGAGTTCCCGGTAACCGGAGCTGTCATTTCCAGGGCCGGACTGGTTAAATTTTCCACCTGGCTATTTTGAATGCCACAAGCTGCCTTTAATTGGCGAACAGCCAACTCCAGATCATTGATTGAACTCTTCAGCAGAACCGAGTCTGATTTCAACTCCAGTTCCAATAGCTTATAATCCGAAATCCGGTACATTCCTTTACGGGTCAACAGCTTGACGAGCTGAATCTCTTCCTTCAACAGCACTGTGTTTTTCCGGTTATTAGCCACCGTAGCTTGTTTGCTCAAGGCGTCAAAGTAGAGTATTCCAACTGACTGTTGCAACTCGGCACGGATCGCCTCCATCCGAATGCTCAACTTCTTTTTTGAAAAGGCATTTTGAAGTTGCCGGTGACTAACCTCTGCGCCTTTTAGAACAGGAATATCAATATTAAACAGCGCCGAATACAAGCCTCCGTTGGTAATGCCAACATCGTAACCAATGGCCTGATCGGACGGAGCAATATCCACGAGTTTGCCGTTATTATTGAAATAAGGAGCGAGTAAAACATCACTACTCAGATACATTTTAGGTGACTGTAAGACAGCCGAAATCATCTGGTCTTCTAAATCATATTGTCGCAGTTGGGTTTTAATGGAAACGGCTTCCGGATTATTGGTCATTGCACTGTCGACAAATGCAGAAAAGGTGTTCTGCGCTTGCGTACCAGACGACCATAGAAATAGGACCAAAAGTCCTAGTCCGCGTATCCAATTCAATCTATCGCTAAAAGATCGTTTCATCATTGTTTTGGGGTTCTGAATTGAATTTGAAAACAGTGCATGCTATCCTCAAACCGGTAATTGATTTTCCAACCTTGAACTTCGCAAATTTTATTCACAATAGCCAGCCCAAGCCCCACTGATTTTGAAGAAGTATTTTCTTTATAAAAGCGGGTAAACAGACGTTCCGGATTAGCAATGGAAAATTCTCCCGAATTGCGGATTTCCAACTGTTGGTTTGAAATATTGATTTGAATTTGTCCCTGTGGTTGATTGTGGTTTAAGCTATTGGAAAGTAAATTATTAATCACAATGTCTATCAGCACCGGATTGACTTCCAGTAGTAGTTCCCTCTTCGCATTTATTTTAGAATGAATTCCCTTGAGCTCCATCAACTCCTGGAAGTCTTGCAGCTTTTCTTCAATCAATAAATTAATGCTTAGAAGTTTGGTGTCTACAAACTGGTTGTTTTCGATCTTGGTGAGTAAAACCAGACCTTGATTTAAGCGCGAAAGCCGTCGTACAGCATTGAAGATTGAGCGAATAGTTTCCGATTGCTGCGTATTGACCTCACAGTCATTCACGAGGGATTCCAATTTGGCCGTAATGATGGCCAACGGGGTTTGTATTTCGTGCGAGGCATCTTCCGTAAATTGCTTCAAACTTCTGTAATCATCCCTGATCTTCGTCGTCAATCGGTCAAGCACTTCATTAAGCTCATCAAACTCATAGATATCCGTCTTTTGTAATCGGACAGGCGAATGATCCTTCACTGAAAATTGTTTGATGATTTGCAGATTTTGATAAAATGGAGCCCAAACCTTAACTGTCACCTTCCGGCTTATCAATACAAGGCTTCCCGTAAATAATAGCAAGGTAAAAAGGATGATAACTGCTAAGGTGAGTGCTAAATCTTCCGATTCAATTTTCGATTCCCGAACAGTAATCCGGTAGGTAGAATCGTTAATCGCTAATATCCGGGTAAGTTGCCGGTACTCTTCATATTCTTTTTCGTAGTCATTGTAAATTAAGGTATCCGAGTAGCTGGATTCCGGGTTTACAGTTGAGATCTTTGATACTACAACAAATGATGGCAGATAATTAACCTGTTCTCCCCGATTCACCATATTTTCAATTTGCACGATGTTACTATTCAGTCTTTCGTCCAACTGCCGGGACACCACAATGGAGATACTGTAATAAATCAGGATTCCGGCAACGATCAAACCAGCCAGAGAATAGGCAATATAATTTCGATTCAGCTTATTGAGCAGCTTCATAAGTCTGTGAATTTGTAGCCCATACCATAGATTGTTTTAATATAATCATTACCACCTTCTTTCATTATTTTCTTTCGAAGGTTATTGATGTGCGTATAGATAAAGTCAAAGTTAGTCGCTGAATCAATATGATCGCCCCATAAGTGTTCTGCAATTACTTCTTTGGTTAACACCCGGTTTTTATTCACCAGAAAGAAAAGTAATAAATCATATTCTTTTCGGGTCAAGGAAAGCGTGTGTTCATGAACTAACGCAGACTTGTCGTCGGTATCGACTGTAATTTCGTTGAATTGAATCCGGCTGGAACCTTCAAAATGATGACGACGCAGCACCGCTTTAATTCGGGAGTTTAACTCTGAAAGTTGAAAAGGTTTGGTCATATAGTCATCAGCCCCCAGATCGAGGCCGGTAATTTTATCGTCGAGCGAATTTTTGGCGGATACGATGATGATCCCTGTTTTCTTGTGAAGTTGTTTGATCGCATTGATCAAATTCAACCCATTCCCGTCAGGCAGTCCAATATCGATTAACAAGAGGTCGTAGTCATAAATCGCAATTTTATCCATCGCTGCAGAAAGATGAGTCACCTGTTCGCAGACATAACCGGCATGCGACAAATAATTGTCAATAACAGCAGACAATTCCTCTTCGTCTTCGATAATTAAAACTTTCATACCGGAAATTAAGAATTAAAATCTAAAGAGAATCTAAAGATTCTTCGAAACTTCAGGATAAACCACCCGAATTCCGGTGGCTTCAGCCTGTGGGTATCTTCAATTTTCACGAAGTACAAATTGCTTTTGCATCACACAACTCGGTAAAATCATTCTAAATCGGTAGTTTTGCAGCGCGTTTCTTTCGCACCAAAAACAATGCTATTGATATGAAATTGAAAAAACTGATTCCCGAGTTGGCATCGGCTATTATTGATGCCGGGTATGATCAGAATCCTAAAGATGCTGAGACTATAGTACTTCCGAAAATCAGATCGGGAGCCGATTTAATTGTGGTGGCCCCTGAGAATTCAGGCAAATCAACAGCTTTGGTGATTGGTATCATTCAGAAACTGAAACAAGCGGTTGAAGAAGCCCCCCGGGCCATTGTGATGGTTGAAACGAAAGAAAAAGCCTTTCAACTGGAGGAACAGTTTAAGTTACTGGGCAAAAATACGGACCTGCGCACCTTTGTGGTGTTCGACAATGGTATTCTGCAGTACCAAAAAGATATGATATATGAGGGACTGGATGTGCTGATTGGTACGCCGGTTCGGATCGACGAACTGCTTAGCTCAACAGGAATCCCCATGACCAAGGTCAACCTCCTGGCTTACGACGATATCGAACTGTTTTTCACAACGAAGGTGCAGCCCATTGTTTACCGGCTGGCATACGCATTGCCTAAAGCCCAGATGATCTTAATGGCCAACCGTTGGGACGATCGCATTACCGATCTCGACGAACGTGCAATGAAAAATCCCCTGCTTCTTGATTTTACGGAAGAGGACGACGAGGAAGAATAGCCTTCTTAAGCGATTCCCTGCTGCATATACACCGAAGGCAGAATTCCGTAACGCTCCCTGAAACATTTTGAAAAGTGCGAAGGGCTTTTAAACCCGGCATTATCCGATATTTCAGAAATGCTTTCGCTGTGCCTTCGAATGCGTTTCAAAGCTTTACGAAGCCGGTAGTTTTTGATGAAATTATTAGGTGTTTCTCCCAGTAAGGCTACAATTTTCCGGTAAAGCTGAGATCTGCTGTACCCTAACCCTCTTTCAAGATCTTCGACTCTTAAAGACGGATTTTGCCAGGTATCGTCCAAATAATCCATCAACGGAACCAGGAACTTTTGATCCGATTGGCTAAGCGTTACAAAGAAATCGTGCTCTAAATACACCCCGGGATTTTCAGCCTCATATAGACTTTTTACTTCGGGCGAAATAGCGATATTACCCTCCGAAATATAGAACAATGCATTCGCCTCTTTTCGGGCCTCTTCAAACAAAGCAGAACCTGCAACAACTGGTAAGCCGGCGCTTATTCCGGTTTTCAGTTCAATCTCCGGGCGATGTAAATCTTTGTATTCCAGGGCCAGCTGACTATAAATCTCAAGCGCACAAAGGATGGTTTGTGTGGCATTCGGAAAAGCCACCAGGAAAGAATTCTTCGTTACCTTGGCTATCCGCCCGTAATATCGCGGGAACAACTCCTTCAACCAATCCATACGAACCAGGTTTTGACCAACATCCTGCTCAACAATACCTTCATCGACCCCAACCATCATTAACACCCGGAAAGCCGATTGCAACGCCTGGTTGACCACCGTATCGTCCGACGCATCTTTCTCCCGCAATCGCCCCAGGTAGCTTTTTACTTCAGCCGGGTCAACCTCAATGAGCTTCCGCGGCAGATCGCCGTTGGCAGCATGCATATCTACAATGGCCTGCTCACATGGCGCCTCGATCAAACAAAAGGCTGCTTTATACTTTTGGTCGAACCAGTGTGTTAAGGTCCGGCAATGAAATCTTTGCTGAATTTCTAAATCCAGTTGGCGAAGTTCGGTAAGCTGTGCTGCCGTCATTTTATCCGCCACATCGTGTCGATCCATATAGACAGGCATAGTTCTGGTTTTAATGGTTGCCTAATAATTCGGGGTTGTTTTCAGGTACCCCCTTCTATCCCCATATACATCGATCGGCTGATTTTGGTTATCATTTGTCGGAAAAACCCGGCAAGGCGCATGTCTTTGGTCCATAGATAAGCTAAATATCAGGAATAAAACGGATTGAATGAATTAGCCCTTTTTCAGAACTTGAGGTGAAAATCCAAAAACCTAAAATCATGAAAAGATCTTTATTCTTCGTTGCAGCCTTGTTGCTTATCGCAATTGCCTGCAACGACACCTATGAGTATTTAGATGATGCTCAGGAAAAGTCAGCAATGACAAAAACGTACCAATGGAAAACCGGTGAGACCTATTTTTTACCCCTGATTTGCGATGGAGAAACCGTTGATGTACTCAGGGGCACACTGATGGCCCACTACCGCTGGCATGTTCAAAAAGGAGAATATAAATGGATTATCCTGAATTTCACCGGTGAGTTAACCAGCGAAACAACCGGAGAAACCTTTAAAATTATGGAATTCGACAAAATAATGTTTCAGGATGGAACCTATGGGCAATACGATTTGAACTGGAATGTTATTGGCGACCAGGGAAGCCATTACATTGGCTCGGGCTATGTCGACCTGACAACATGGGAAGTTATTCCCGAGAAAACCGTATGTCCACCTGCTAATAAATAAACCATTTCAATATACAGACAGGAAAGAGGGAGCAGACTTAGTCTTCGCCCTTTTTCTTTACGAATTGGTAGAATCCGCCGAATTGTGCTTTCAACTATACATAATGACGTAAAATATAGGGGATTTCACGGATTGAACTGAATTTCTATTTTCCCGAACTTGCATCCATTAACAGTTTTTCCCTCGTCTAACAAATCGAAATAGCAGTATTATTTTCCCGAAAAGAGAAGGCATCCCGCCTTCTTTTCTTTTTCTCTGCAAATCTTTCTCCAGATGCGTCGAAGAGGAGCGATTCTACTCCAATAAATTTCCGCTAGCTTTACCTGGTGGGTTTTCATCTTTGGCTTGCCCCAAAGACGAAACAGAAAACGCAAGGCTGTTTGTTATCTTCAGGCGTCAGCTCCCCGGTTTCACTAAGCTTCCGCTTCGCTTTTCACCTTCGACAATAAAAGGCCAGCCTCGCTCCGAGCAAGCTTCCTGTTCATTCGACTGTCTTCAATTGTTTTCAACTGCTTTCTCTTGGGTTCCTACACTTTCATCCCTGTTGGAGATTCCCCGGAATCATGGATGTTTTTTCCCGATAGAAACCAACCGTCAAGATACAAAGACCCTATAATCACGCTGAATTTGTGTTTCCAGCACAACCCGACAACTTCGGATAACTAGGACAAGCTGATATTCAGTAATCTTCTTCTTTGTTTCACGTTTGCTTGGAAGAATTAGGAAACAAATTTTGTACATCGATAAAAAGCTTAGCCCGATTTATCTTGTATTTTTGCCTCCGGA
>NZ_JBZQJF010000313.1:0-26144 GCF_059905295.1 Mangrovibacterium sp. | reverse complement strand
TTTTCAATAAAGTTCTTTTCGGCAACTCCCCCGATAGCATACATATCACCAACATGTTCAATGATTGGAGCTATGGCAACCGGAATCATATAGGTAATGGCCCCCCAGCTGAATTTAGGTGCAGTAAAGGCCGGAAATCCAATCCAACTGGCTTCTTTTATTGGCGTGAAGTCAATAACCCCGAGTGCTAAACCTATGATGTAGCCGACCACGATACCAATGAAAATTGGGATCAGTTTAATCAGACCTTTGGTGAAAACCACCACAATAATGGCTGTTAGTAAGCTGGAACTTGCAATAATCCAGTTTGTTTTGGCCATATCTACAGCAGTGCTTGCTAGTGATAAACCGATAATCATGATGACAGGTCCAACAACTGTTGAAGGGAATAGCCGTTCAACGAATGTCAGTCCTCTGACTTTTATAACTGCAGAAACTATCGCATAAACAAGTCCTACTGCAATAATTCCGGAAAATGTTCCGGGTAGTCCGTATAGTTTAGTTGATTCAATTATTGGGGCAATAAAGGCAAAGCTACTTCCCAGGAAAACAGGAACCATTCCTTTGGTAATTAAGTGGAAGAGTAAAGTTCCGATTCCGGCAGTGAATAAAGCTACTGCAGGATCAATGCCAACTAAGAGAGGGACTAATACTGTTGCCCCAAAAGCAACAAATAGGAATTGTACGCCTAAAACCATATTCTTTGGAGTAAACTGGCTCTGGCTGTTACGGGTTGAATCCATAGGTTTCAATTTTACAGTTAGTAAACAGGATTAATAAATCTTTGCAGCGATGTCTTTAATATAGAGTTGCAAATTTGTTTTTCCTCTGAATTCGTTTTCTGAAATGTGGTAAAGAATGTCGAATGGTAATCCCTGGCTGATTGCTTCGTAATGATTGGCATGGTTAAAAGCAATGGCTGAGAAAACCGATGAGTTTCCGGTGGGCTCGACCAGGTCGAGTTTGAGATGTTCCAGGTTCCGGCCAACACATCGACTTGTTCCACTGTCAAGCACGTTTTCGGTCAGGAAAAGCGGTGTCATATTGTGCGGCCCAAAAGGCTCAAACTGCTTTAATATGCGATAAAACTTGGGGGTGATATCGGAAAGCTGAAGTTTGGTGTCAGCTTCATAAACTTCCGTTTTCTGCGATTCGGTAATCGTATTTTTCACGATTTCCTCAAAACGACGTGCGAAAGCCGGTATATTTTCAATTTTCATCGTCAAACCAGCCGCATACATGTGCCCTCCATATGATTCAAGCAAATCCGAACATTGCCCGATTGCTTCATATAAATCAAAATCCCGTACTGAGCGAGCCGAGCCTGTTGCCAAGCCATTCGATTCCGTCAGGATAATTGTAGGGCGGTAGTAATGTTCGGTTAAACGCGAAGCAACAATACCTACAACTCCTTTGTGCCAGTCGCGGTTATACAAGACTGTTGAGTGTCGTTCAGCATGAAACGGGTCATGCGTAATCATATTCAGGGCATCTTGAGTGATGTCGCGGTCGAGTGTTTTGCGAATTTCGTTGTACGAGTTGATCTCTTCGCCTAGCGCAATGGATTGGTCTTCATCGTTCATGACCAAAATCTCAACTGATTTCTTGCCGTGTTCAATACGGCCTGAAGCGTTAAGGCGTGGACCGATTTTGAAAACGATGTCACTGATGGAGAGTTTTTGACCGACTAAATTCGAAATCTGGATAATTGTTTTCAATCCCAGACTTGGGTTAACATTCAGCTTTTTCAACCCGAAGTGAGCTAGAACCCGGTTTTCGCCGGTTACCGGAACAATGTCAGAGGCAATACTAACGACAACCATATCGAGCAAATCATATAGCTCAACAACCGGGATGTCATTCTTTTGCGTGTATGCTTGCAAAAGTTTGAAACCGACACCGCAGCCCGAAAGTTCCTTGTATGGATATTTGCAGTCAGGACGTTTAGGATCGAGAACAGCGACAGCATTCGGAATTTCATCGTCGGGATTGTGGTGGTCGCAGATAATGAAATCGATGCCAAGCTCTTTAGCCTGGCGGATTTTTTCAATTGCTTTTATCCCGCAGTCAAGCACGATAACCAGTGAAACTTTTTCGTTAGAGGCGTACTCAATACTCCGGGGTGAAATGCCATAACCTTCGGAGTAACGGTCCGGAATATAAAAGTCAAGATCTTTGATACGTGTTCGCAGGAACTGGTACATCAGAGCAACCGAGGTTGTTCCGTCAACATCGTAATCTCCGTAAATAAGGACCTTCTCTTGATTTTCAATTGCTTTTTCAAGGCGGGCAACAGCCTTATCCATATCTTTCATCAAAAACGGATCATGCAGATCGGAAAGTTTGGGACGAAAGAACGATTTAGCTTCATTAAAGGATGTAATCCCCCGTTGTGCCAACAGGTTTGCAATAACCATGTTGACATTCAGGGCTGCAGATAAATGCTTGATTACATTTATGTCGCCTTGTTCTTTTACTTTCCAGATTTTTTCCATTGGTGTTGAAGGTCTTCCTTCGGAGATGCAATAATTAAAACTGTTCAAAGATAAGAAATGAAGCTAGAACTGGAAACTGTATTTTAAGTACATGAGGGTCTTTATTTCAACTTACTTGACAAAAATTTCATCTAATTTTCATCGGTTCAAACCATTAGCCTGTATATAAAATTGTTAACATTATTGTCGAAAAGACAAATCCTTGATTTTGCATGATTTAGTTTCAAATTCATCGGAAGTAGGGATTTTTTAATTCTTATCTTATCTTTGCACAGATTTTTTAAAAGCAGAATTTATAATTATTCATTCCAATGAGTACAGCAGAGTTAAGCGAACAGGAAGTTATTCGGAGAAATTCTTTAGCGAAGTTAAGAGAGTTGGGAATTGAGCCATATCCGGCTGCAGAGTTTGAAGTAAATGCTAAAGCAGCACAAATAAAGGCTGAATTTGAACCGGAAAAGCAGAACTTTCAGGAGGTTGCCTTGGCAGGTCGGATTATGAGCCGCCGTATTATGGGAAAAGCTTCTTTCGCTGAGTTGCAGGATGATACAGGTCGTATTCAGCTTTACATTAACCGCGATGAAATTTGTGAAGGAGAGGATAAAGCTTTATATAACGATGTGTTTAAAAAATTGCTGGACATTGGCGATTTTATTGGAATTAAAGGTTTTGCTTTCACAACACAAGTGGGTGAAAAATCAGTTCATGTGAAGGAACTGGTTGTGTTGAGTAAGTCGTTGCGTCCACTTCCGATTGTCAAAGAAAAAGACGGTAAAATATATGATGCGTTCACCGATCCGGAGATGCGTTACCGTCAGCGTTACGTTGACTTGGTAGTGAATCCGCAGGTGAAGGATGCCTTCATTAAACGAACAAAAATCGTTAACACCATGCGTCAAATGTTTAACGAACATGGTTACCTGGAGGTTGAAACACCAATTTTGCAGTCAATTCCGGGTGGTGCAGCTGCGCGTCCATTCATTACACATCATAATTCACTGAATATTCCTTTGTATTTGCGTATTGCCAACGAGTTGTATCTGAAACGCTTGATTGTTGGTGGTTTTGAAGGAGTATACGAGTTTGCGAAAGATTTTCGTAACGAAGGCATGGACCGGACTCATAATCCAGAGTTCACTGCGATGGAAATTTATGTCGCTTATAAAGATTATAAGTGGATGATGAATTTCACCGAAGAAATGGTTGAGCGTGTTGCTTTGGCACTGCACGGTAAAACCGAAGTTCAGGTTGGTGATAAAGTCATCGATTTTAAACGTCCTTACCCTCGTGTTACCATGTACGAGGCTATCAAGGAGCATACAGGTTATGATATTGCCGGTAAGTCTGAAGAGGAATTACGCGATATTTGCGATAAGTTGGGCATTGAAACCGATCCGACCATGGGGAAAGGAAAATTGATTGATGAAATATTTGGCGAAAAATGTGAAGGAAATTACATTCAACCGACTTTCATTATCGATTATCCGGTTGAAATGTCGCCGTTGACGAAAAAACATCGCGAAAATCCGGAAGTGACTGAACGTTTCGAGTTGATGGTGAATGGTAAAGAGTTGGCCAATGCCTACTCTGAGTTGAATGATCCGATTGATCAGCGTGAGCGATTTGAAGAGCAAATGCGTTTGTCGGAGAAAGGCGATGATGAAGCCATGTTTATCGATCAGGATTTCTTGCGTGCCTTGGAGTATGGCATGCCTCCTACATCAGGAATGGGAATCGGGATTGACCGTTTGACGATGTTTATGACCAATAATCTGTCTATTCAGGATGTTTTATTCTTCCCCCAAATGAAACCGGAGAAGAAAAATGATGCTGATACAGATGATAAGTTTGAAGCATTCGGAATTCCGACTGAATGGATTGATGTACTCCGTAAAATGGGATTCAAAAAAGTAGATGCTGTAAAAGAAGTAAAACCCGGAAAATTGTTTAACGACCTTTGCGGGTATAACAAGAAAAATAAACTTGGATTGCAAAATCCAACCATGGAAGACGTGACCAGCTGGATCGCCTAACCGTTGGCCTAATATGTTTACAGAACCCAAAATAACAATAATAGGAAGTGGTAGCTGGGCTACGGCTTTAGCAAAAATCCTTCTGAATAATGTTGATCGGATTGGTTGGTATTTCCGGAATCCGGAAAGTATTGAGCAATTCAAACGATTCAAACATAACCCGAACTACTTGCGCGGTGTTGAGTTTGATATTAATCGGGTTGATTTTTTCTGCGATATTAATCAGGCTTTTGAAGAATCGGATATTTTGGTGTTGACCATTCCGTCCGCATTTTTGTATTCGACCCTGTCAGAAGTGACTGTTGATATCAGTTCAAAATACATTGTCTCTGCTATCAAAGGGATTATTCCGGAGGGCAATCAAATCGTTGGTCAATATTTGCATCAACAGTTTAAATTACCATTGGAACGTATTGGTGTGATTGCCGGTCCTTGTCATGCTGAGGAAGTTGCCTTAGAGCGTCTTTCGTACCTGACCATAGCATGTCCGGATATCCGTCGTGCACGTGATTTTGCATTTAAGCTTGAATGTCCGTATATCCGTACGCATGTTTCTGATGATATTTGGGGAACCGAATATGCTTCAGTACTCAAAAATATTATTGCAATTGCATCAGGAATAGTGCATGGTTTGCGCTACGGAGATAATTTTCAGGCGGTTCTAATAGCCAATGCAATCCAGGAAATTAAGCGCTTTGTTGATAAGGTCCATCCAATTACTCGCGATATCAAAAGTTCGGCTTATTTAGGCGATTTATTAGTTACAGCATACTCGCAGTTTTCGCGAAACCGGACCTTTGGTACAATGATTGGTAAAGGCTACACAACCCGAACAGCACAGCTGGAAATGCACATGGTTGCCGAAGGGTATTATGCCACAAAATCCATTCACGAAATTAACCAGGAATACAAAGTCAATCTTCCAATTTGTGAAGCCGTGTACAACATTTTGTATGGCGGAGAAAACCCGGCGGCAGAGGTTCGTCGCCTGACTGAAAAGCTGAGATAACTTTCGCTGGTTGAACTAATATAGTTCGTTTACAAGAAATTCTTTATTTGATATAGTGAGGGCTTCATTCCTTTTTCGGAATGAGGCCTTTCTTATTTTTGTACTTTTGCCTTCATAAACAGTTTCTCAAAGCAGTCAATATGAAATCGGAGCAAATAAAGGGATATGCTTTTGCAATCATCGCAACCATTGCTTTTTCCAATATTTACATATTCAGTAAAGCTGCATTGAACGAGATTCATCTCGTCCAGTTTGCTTTGTATTGGTTTGCTATTGCTGCCGTATTAAATGTTGGTTGGTTATTTTACCGCAAGCACAACCGGTACTTGAGAGTGTTAAGTGGTAAGCAAAAGCGTGCGTTATTCATCCTCGGTATTCTCGAAATCATCACAACAAGCTTTTTCTACCTGTCGATTCAGATTATTCCAGACCCGGCTGTAACTGGCTTTCTGGGAAATTTGTATCCGGTAATTTTAACTGTCATGGGGGTGTTGTTTCTGAAGGAGAAGTTCTCGCCACTGGAGACGGCAGGGGCAAGCTTGGCTCTCGTTGGAGCGTTTGTCGTTAGTTATCGGGGGGGAACAAATTTATCGGAGCTTTTTATTCCGGGTGCGGGTGTGGTTTTGCTCAATGCGCTTTTCGCAGCAATAGCATCAGTTGTTGTAAAACTGAATGTGCGCGATATGTCCCCCGAAATTATCAATACAAACCGCTCAGTATGGTTGTTCGGATTTTCAATTCTGTTGGTTTTATTCTTTCGACCTTCGCTCGAAATTCCGCTTTCTGCATTTGTGAATATTGCCATCGGCGCTTTCCTGGGACCGTTCATCGCGTTGCTGTTAATCTATTACTCGTTTCATTATATTGAAGTCTCGAAATCGTCGATAGTACAAAGCACGAAGGTTGTGTTTGTGTTGATTGGCAGTGTGTTGTATTTCGATACTTTCCCGTTAATGCATCAACTGATTGGGGGCTTCCTGACTTTGGTAGGTGTTGTGTTGATCTCGGCCTCCAGGATTCCTGAATTGGCATTTAAAAAGAAATCGATTCAAAACTGATATGAATTATTTGGCACATCTTTATTTATCGGGCAAGTCGGATGAAGTTTTAGTGGGAAACTTCATTGGAGACTATGTGAAGGGTAGAAAATATCTACACTATTCAGAGGATGTGCAAAAAGGAATTCTTTTACATCGGGCCATTGATTCCTATACCGACGTGCACCCGGTGGTAAAAGAAGTAGTTGCTTATTTTCGTCCTGCTTACGGACGTTATGCCGGCATTGTGACCGATGTAATTCTTGATCATTTTCTGGCTTGTTACTGGCGCGATTATTCGCCTTACTCTTTACGGCAATTTGCCAAGCACGTACATGCTGTGTTACTCTCTAATTTTTTTCAGTTACCAACACGGGTACAGGGTTTTTTGCCTTTTCTGATTCAGCATAAACGGCTGGAGTCTTATGCCCGCATCGATGGTATTCAGCAGTCACTGCATATTATGGCACATCGTACCAGCCTTCCGGATAAAACCAATCAGGCAATTGATGTGCTTGAAAGTAATTTCGGGATTATGCACGAATTGTTTGATCGGTTCTTCGTTGAGCTGATTGCTTACGTAGAGGAAAATTTCCAACTGAAAATAGAACGACCTGTAATCTGATGGCTCTGGCTTTTTCAGATTGAGGAAAAGAAATAAGGCCCGAAGTGATATTCTTCGAGCCTTGCTTCGTATATAAAATTCATTATAAATCCTCCAAGCCAAATACCTGCGTAGTTTCATAAGTTTCGCCCGGAGCCAACAGAATTTCGTAATCGAAGGAGTTGGTTGCTTCAATGCACACGAAATTGGCAAAACCATCGTCAGGCATATCGGTCATTTGGATGCATGCTTCTTGTCCCGGATTCCAGACAGTAGTAACCTTACTGCCCGATTTTTCAATTCGAATGCGACGGCGGAATCCTTCATCATTCAGAACAACAGGATGCTCAGTATTTTGGTAGTGGCGGGTTAGCGGCTCGTTGATAAGTAAAAGCTCTTCCTTTTGTTGACCGTTTGTACCGGTTAATTGGTTGAGGTAGCCCACATCTTGGAGTCCTTCAATTTGAGCGTGCGCAATATCCGAAATGGCAAAATAGCTATGCAGTGCACATCCGTAGGTGAAGCTTTCGGCCGATGTATTTTTCACCTCCAGGCTAACTTGTAACCGGGCGCCAATCATGAAGCACATCACAGCTTCAAAATCGTGGGGCCAAAAGGCTTTGGTTGCATCGGAGGATTTCAGGATCAGTTCAACCTTTGTTTCTCCATTGTGCAGGCTTTCAGTTGAAAGTACATCCCAATATAGGCGACGGCCAAAGCCGTGTTGTGGTAGACTGTTATCTGCTTTGTGGGGACCAAACCAAGGGAAACACACAGGAATGCCTCCACGGATTGGTGTGCCTTCCTCGAAAATCGATTCGGGGCTCATCCACAGCATATCCATCGTGCGCACCGGCCTATAACTGGTTACATGAGCACCGTAAAGGCAGATGTCAGCATCTGCATATTTATTGGAAATACTTAAAAAGACCAGGTCCCCATCCATTTCCATGAAGCCGATTTCGCCTTCTATGCCATATTTATCGTCTAATTCGTCTGTATTGATCATGATTGTTGATTTAGTTATATGTGGTTAATAGATTGCGTTGAACTTTTCCTGAACGACTTTTTTGACTTCTTCCATATCTATTTTGTGACCCAATTCTTGTTCAATCGAAGTTACACCATATGAAACAAAGCCGCAAGGGTTGATATAGTTGAAATAGCGCATATCGGTGTTTACGTTTAGCGCAAATCCGTGCATGGTAACATAGCGGCTCACGCGCACACCGATGGCACAAATCTTTCGAGACTTAGCCGGAATATCACTATCGAGCCAAACCCCGGTTGCACCTTCTTTTCGTCCACCGGTAAGGCCGTAGTGGGCGATCGTTGCAATTATGGCATCTTCCATTTTTTCGATATACTCACGTACCCCAATATGGTAGTATTCCAGGTCGATGATAGGGTAACCAACCAACTGCCCTGGGCCGTGGTAAGTGATGTCGCCGCCACGATTAATTTTGTAATAGGTTGCCTCAATTTTTTTCAGAAAGTCGTCTTGCACCAACAGGTTGTGTTCATCACCACTCTTGCCCAGTGTATACACATGTGGATGCTCTACCAGCAAGAATCGGTTGAGATCAGTTGATCCTCCATTCGCTTTTTTCTGAGCCTGTACTTCTTCCAAAATTTGTTCCTGGTAATCCCAACATTCTTTGTAGTCTTTCTGACCAACATCTTCGTATGTAAAATTTGCCATCTTGTTTTAAGTTCTAAATTCCAAGTTTTAGGTTCGAAAGCCCGGATACCGCACTGTCCTCTTCGATTGAATACAGTGACCGTCCCGTCCTAAGCTCCGGCGTGTAACTCGGCACGGTAGCTCGAGCGCACCAGCGGACTACTTTCGACGAAAGAAAAACCCATTTCCAGGCCAATTGTTCGGTATTTTTCAAATTTGTCAGGGTGAATGTATTCGACAACAGGTAGGTGTTGCTGCGTCGGTGCAAGGTATTGCCCGATGGTTATGACTTTGCATCCAACGGCCAGCAGGTCGTCCATGGTCTGCAGAACTTCATCTTCAGTCTCTCCCAATCCGAGCATGATACCTGATTTTGCGATGCAGTCACTTTGGGCAATGATGCGTAAAACCTCCAGGCTTCGCCGATATTTCGCTACACTTCGAATCTGTGGTGTTAGCCGTTCAACCGTTTCCATGTTGTGCGAAATAACGGCAGGTTTAGCATCAATAATTTGTTTTACCAGTTCTGTTCGTCCCTGAAAATCAGGAATCAGCACCTCGAGCTTTGTTTGTGGATTGGTTGCTTTGATTTGTTTGATTGTTGCCACCCAGGCTTCGGCACCCAAATCCGGTAGGTCATCCCGATCAACCGAAGTAACAACAGCATGTTTGAGCTGCATGATTTTAATGGACTTGGCTACTTGTTCCGGTTCTTTGGGATCAACAGGCAGGGGCTTCCCACTTTGAACACCGCAAAATTTACAATTACGTGTGCATATTTCTCCCAGAATCATGAAAGTTGCTGTTCCGCGGTTCCAGCATTCCCCGATATTTGGGCAGTTTCCACTGGTGCATATGGTGTGGAGCCCATGTTTGCCAACCAAATTTTTTACTTTCGAGTAGCTTTCACCTTTAGGCAGGTTCATCTTCATCCAACGTGGCAGGCGTGGCCGTGGTTGTATTTCTTCGGTCATCACTTTTGTGTTATTTCCCGGTAAATGTAGTTATTTCATTGCTTTTCAAAGTCTCAAATAGAGTTGTGGATGCCGTTTTCGTCGTAAATACCAACGGGAATGGTAGGTAAGATAAATACAAAAGCATTATTTTAGAGCGAAGCCGAATGTACGGACACAATTGGCTGCAAAGAATGTTAGTTTTGTAGTTATGAAGCAATCCCGGATTATAATGTTTTTATTTTTATGCTGTTTGGTTGTATTTAACCTGAAGGTTGAGGCGCAGCAGAACCCGGATGTGAGCAAAGCTCAACTGGCTAACAATTATTACAATACCCGGGAATTTGATAAAGCGGCAGTATTGTACAACGAGTTGTACCAAAGCACGAAAAGTCCGCATTATTTCGAATTTTACCTGAATTGCTTAATTGAAAGTAACCAGTTTGATGTGGCCGAAAAGGAAATTAAAAAGGCCATGCGGAAAAACGATAGCCCGGCAATTTTGTATGTGCAATGGGCGATGCTGTTAAAGAAGAAAGGGCTGGAACAGGAGGCTGATGAGAAGCTTCAGGAAGCCATTGAGACGGTTAAACCATCGCGAAGTGATTACACTCGTCTGGCTAATATTTTATTGAGTAAAGGCGAATACGATTATGCGGAGCAGCTGTACCTGAGTGCCCCGAAGAATATGCCCGGCGAGAGCTTTAATTACGAGTTGGGACGGGTTTATCTGTATCAGCGGAATTATACAAAAATGTTTGAAGTGTATCTGGATATGGTGCGCGACGACGAACAAATGTTGCCTCGTATGGAGAGTGCGGTGCAGAATGCTTTTCGGCTGGATGTAGACCATTCGCTACGAGATCAACTGCAAGCCTCGGTGCTTGAAAGGATGCAGAAGGAGCCGGAAGTATTAGCTTACAATCGCTTGATAATTTGGTTGTTCTTGAGTGAGAAGAAATACGCTCTTGCGCTCCGGCAACAAATTGCGCTGGATAAACGAGGACTCAATGAAGAGCCGATGATTATGGAACTGGCCCGTATTGCCGGCCATAACGAGGGCTTTGATGATGCACTGAAAGCTTACGATTATATTATTGCAAAAGGAAAAGCCACTCCCTATTTGTTTATGGGCAAGGTAAACCGCATGAACTTGCTATACGCTCAGTTTGTAAAAAAGTCTGAAGGAGCATTGTCTGCACAGGAATTGGGCACTCAGTTTGAAAGCTTGCTGGCGGAGCTGGGAATTGAAGCTGACACCTACTCGTTAGTTTCGAATTATGCTCATCTCTTGACCTTCGACTTGGCACAGCCCGATAAGGCGATTGATCTGCTGAATAAAGGGATGGATTTACCGCAGCTTGACCCAATGGAACGCGATGAGTTAAAAACTGCCTTAGGCGATGTTTATGTCTTTACCGGCGATGTTTGGGAAGCTGTTTTGCTGTACTCGCAGGTAATTGATAAAAATAAGAACAATGATCTGGGAGACCAGGTTAAAATGAAAAAAGCCCGGTTGGGCTATTATATGGGCGAAATGTCGTGGGCAAAAGCGCAGCTGGATGTTTTAAAAGCCAGCACGTCGAAATTAATTGCCAACGATGCGATGGAATTATCGCTCTTTATCGGCAATAATATGAATCTGGATACGACCAGTGTGCCCCTGCAGCTTTTCGCAGAAGCCGATTTGTGCTTGTTTCGCCATCAAACTGATGCTGCCTGGGCTATGCTTGATAGTTTGCAGCGTGCTTACCCGTTTCATAGCTTACAGGATGATATTTACTTTCGAAAAGCATCAATTCGGGAGGAGCAGGGGGATTGGGCCGATGCTGCACAATGGTTCGAGAAAATTGTTGTCGAATATCCCTACGACTTGTTGGTTGATGATGCTTTGCTGGAATTAGGCAATTTGTACCGCACAAAACTGAACGATCCGGAGAAAGCGAAAACTTACTACCTGAAGTTGATGACCGACTATCCGGGAAGTGTGCATGTTGAACAGGCTCGTATTTTTTACCGGGAACTGCGGGGCGATTTTGATCAGAATGCGGAGGAACCAATTTCCGTTGAAGAAACCATCAACTAAATGAAAAACCAGAAGACTGCTATTTTCCTGGCTTTGCTGGCCGTGTTGCTTTGGTCGACAGTGGCAACAGCCTTCAAATTGGCCTTGCGCGAGTTTACACCTTTTCAACTGATATTTGTTGCTTCGATTGTTTCGCTGTTCTTTTTTCTGGGCGTTGTCCTGGTATTGGGAAAGTGGCAGGAGTTGATCTCTGTTTCGGGACGTCAATTAGCTGCTTCAGCGGTTCAGGGATTCCTAAATCCGTTCTTTTACTATCTCATTCTTTTTAAAGCTTATGCATTGAATCCGGCGCAGGTAACTCAAGCTCTGAATATGGTTTGGCCGGTAACTCTGGCCTTACTGTCGGTTCCGTTTCTGGGACAAAAGTTAAGCTGGAAAAACCTGGTCGCGATATGTTGCAGCTTTGCAGGGGTGGTTTTCATTTCATCGCAAGGCGGCTGGGATGGCTTTGCCCGCACAAATACGTTGGGAGCTTTACTGGCTTTAGGCAGTAGTCTCATTTGGTCGTTATACTGGATCTTTAGTGCCCGTGATAAACGCGACAGGATCGTTGTGCTTAGCTGGAACTTCATTTTCGGTTTGCTCTTCCTCTATGGATATAGTTTTTTCGAGCCCAATGCCTTTCATTTTCCGTTGTCGGGGCAGGCGTTTTGGGCGGCGGTATATGTTGGCTTATTCGAACTGGGGCTTACTTATGTAATTTGGATTTACGCTTTACACAAAAGTGAAAACAATGCGGTTACCGGGAATTTTGTGTTCTTGTTTCCCTTTATCTCCCTGCTGTTTATCCATTTTATTCTGCACGAAACCATTTATGCTACTACATTTATTGGTTTAAGTTTTATACTTTTAGGCATTCTCATTCAGCAAATCCGGTTGCCATTGTTGCGTTTGGTACAGGTGTTCCGGTTACGAAACAAGCATTCATGAGTTTAGAAGGAAAACGAATTTTAGGAATCGACCCCGGAACAGTGGTGATGGGCTACGGGTTAATTGAAGTGAAAGATAATCAGCCCCATGTACTTCATGTTGGGGTGGTGAAAACGGCCGGATACAACAATCATTATCTTCGCTTAAAACATATTTTCAATCGTACTCAAGCCCTGATTGAAGAATATTTGCCCGATGAACTGGCTATTGAGTCACCCTTCTATGGAAAGGATATCCAGGCTATGTTGAAGCTTGGACGCGCTCAGGGAATTGTAATGGGTTTGGCTCTTCAACGTGATATTCCGGTATTTGAATATGCGCCACTAAAAGTAAAACAAGCGATTACCGGCATGGGGCGTGCAGCAAAAGAGCAAGTTGCATATTTCCTGAAAAATACCTTGAAAGTGGAAGATCTTCCTCCGGAGCTGGATGCCACGGATGCACTGGCAGTAGCTGTTTGTCACTATCTGCAAATGAAAAATCCGGTTGCTAAAGCAGGCTATAAAAGCTGGGGCGATTTTGTGAAGAAAAATCCAGGACGAGTGAAGTAGAAGTGTCCTGTGATCAGTCTCGATGTTCCCGCTCCGTCTTCCTTGTGGCTTCCAAACAATTCTTCTATTTTAGTGGCTCCCAAAAAACAAACAAGCATGGATGTTAAAATTGATGAAAGCTGGAAAGGCGTATTAGCCGACGAGTTTGAAAAGCCTTATTTCGGGAAATTAACGGATTTTGTGCGAAATGAGTATCGCACGCAAACGGTTTTCCCGCCGGCGAAATTAATTTTTAATGCCTTCGATCAATGCCCTTTCGATCAGCTAAAGGTGGTTATTTTGGGGCAAGATCCATACCATGGCCCGGGACAAGCGCATGGCTTATGTTTCTCGGTAAACGATGGTGTTGCATTTCCTCCAAGTCTTCGCAATATTTTTAAAGAGCTGAACGGCGATGTGAGTAAGCCTGTTCCTACATCCGGAAGTCTGATTGAATGGGCTAGGCAGGGCGTTCTTCTCTTAAACGCAACCCTGACTGTTCGGGCTCACCAGGCCGGATCGCACCAGAAAAAGGGATGGGAAGAATTTACCGATGCGGTTATTCATCGCATTAATACAGAGAAGGAGCATGTTGTTTTTATTCTTTGGGGAAGCTACGCCATTCGGAAAGGTGAATTTATCGATCGCAATAAGCACCTGGTGCTGACCTCAGTACACCCATCGCCGCTTTCGGCAAGCCGCGGTTTCTTTGGGAATAAGCATTTTAGCAAAGCCAACGATTTCCTGGTTTCGCATGGGCAGGAACCGATAAACTGGTAAACTTCAGCTAGAACAGAAAGAGTTGATTTGCAATTTCTACGAGCTGTTACAGGTCGGGAGTTTTGAGTGAAATTCAGGCGATGTGGAATATCCGATTTATTCCCTTATCTTTGCGACCTTAATTAATTAGATGACATTTAACGATCTGGGAATCTGTGATTCCATAAAACAAGCTCTCGAAGAAGAGGGCTACAAGAAACCAACTCCGATTCAGGAACAATCAATACCACTCTTACTTAACGGGAAAGACTTACTTGCATCGGCTCAAACCGGTACGGGTAAAACTGCAGCCTTTGCAATTCCAATTCTGCAACAGCTTTATTTGAAGCATCAGCAAAGCAAGGGGAGACGAAAAGTAAGAGCATTGATTGTAACACCGACACGGGAGCTGGCCATTCAGATAGCTGAAAGTTTTGACAGCTACGGGAAATATACGGGATTGAGAAATACCGTCATTTTTGGTGGTGTAAAACAAGACGCGCAGGTACAAGCGCTGCGGCGAGGAGTTGATATCCTGATTGCCACACCGGGCCGTTTACTCGATTTGATGGATCAGGGAGAAATCAAGCTGAATGCTTTGGCACATTTTGTACTAGATGAAGCCGACCGCATGCTCGATATGGGCTTTATCCACGATATTCGGAAACTGATCGGTCGTTTGCCAGTCGAACGGCAATCACTCTTTTTCTCAGCAACCATGCCACCGGCAATTGTCGAATTATCGGGGAAGATACTGGGAAGCCATCCCGAGAAAGTGGAAATAAAACCCGAGCAAACAACTGCCGAGCGGGTAGAGCAGTCGCTGTATTTTGTGAGCAAAAAGTGGAAACCGAAATTATTGCTTCACCTGTTACAAACAATCAGTTACGAGTCGGTAATCGTATTTACACGAACCAAGCATGGTGCCGATAAAGTGGTCCGTATTCTGGATAAGGCCGGTATTGTGTCGGCTGCCATTCATGGGAATAAGTCGCAAAATGCCCGTCAAAAGGCCTTGAATAACTTTAAGGATGGAAAGATGAAGGTGCTGCTGGCAACCGATATTGCAGCACGTGGTATCGATATTGACCAACTATCGCTGGTGATTAATTTCGACTTGCCTAACATCCCGGAGACCTACGTTCACCGGATTGGACGAACAGGTAGAGCTGTTTCGAGCGGTGCAGCTTTGTCGTTTTGCGATATTGAGGAACGGGCTTACCTGCGCGATATTCAGCGGTTTATTAATCAGCAAATTCCCATTGTTGAGGATCATCCTTTTCCTGATGATGAGGAAGAAGAGTTTGTTGTTAAACCTTCGACCAAAAAGAAAGCTCCGGTGAAAAAGTTCACAGCTCCCCGCCCTAAACCGGAAGGCGGAAATCGGGAGCAGAATCGAACAAAAAACCGCAATAAGCGAAAGCCAAATTATCGCGGACGACGATAAAGCAAGAAAGAGTTATCAAACTGAATTGATAACTCTTTCTTTTTTTATTTTTTGAATGGGCTTTCGCTTATTCCCATTTATAAACAATCGAATTGATATTCATTCCTGCACCAACAGAACAAAGTATGATATAATCCCCTTTGTTAATTTCCTGACCTTCCATATCGCCCTTAACTATTAGGTCGAGCAAGGTAGGAACAGTTGCTGTTGAAGAGTTGCCCAGTTTTTCAATGCTCATTGGCATAATACCGGCAGGAATTTCTTTTTCCTTATAAAGCTTGAAAACACCCTTCAGAATTGCTTCGTCCATTTTTTCGTTGGCTTGGTGAATCAACACCTTCTTAATGTCTTTCAGTGTCAGGCCGGCTTTATCCAGGCTGTCTTTTACAACGCCCGGAACATGGCTCAAGGCATACACATAAAGTCTGTGACCTGCCATCTTGATGTATAAATCTTCCCCTTCAAAGTCCGGGTTCATCGATTTTCCAAATGTTAGTAAGTTGGCATACGGATTACAGTCGGAACGACTTGAGTGGGCTAAGATGCCAACAGGCTCTTCACTCCAGTTTGCTTCTACGATTGTAGCACCGGCACCATCGGAGAAAATCATGCTGTCCCGGTCGTGCGGATCAGAAACACGGGAAAGTGTATCGGAGCCAATAACGACACCACGCTTGAATGTTTCACTGCGAATGTAAGCGTCAGCTACGATCATTCCTTGTGTCCAGCCCGGGCAGCCTGAGATGACATCGTGACAAATACAGCCCGGATTTTTAATATCCAGATTCCGCTTTACTCGGTTTGCAAGACCGGGGATGGTATCAACACAAGTTTGATTTGGGTGAACGTCACCAAAGTTGTGACCAAAAATGATGAAATCAAGTGTCTCCGGATCAATGCCGGCTGAATCGCAGGCGTCTTTCACCGCAATTGTTGCTAAATCAGAGTTGATCTGATCATCACCAACCCAACGACGTTCAACAATGTTGGTGATTTCCTGAAATTTAGTAACAATTTCTTCGTTGGTTTTATCAAATTTTTTGCGTGTGGAAGGATCGTAGAACTCATAGTCTAAAAAGTGTTCGTTTTTAACCACTTTAGGTGGAATACAACGACCTGTCCCAATAATTTTTGTGTATATCTTTTTAGTCATAATGATCAAATTTGCTGAAGCAAATTCCTATTGGTTATATTTTTTTAATTCAAACTTTTCTCCGTCAAAAACACCATATGAAAAGTGATTAATCCAATCACCCAGATTGATATAATGGCTCTTATTTCCAATCGGCAAATCTAGTAACAAATGTCGATGTCCGAAAATAAAATAGTCAATCTCTTCATTTTCAAGTACCGAGTTGGCAAAAACAAACAATCCTTCTTTCTCTGGTCCTTTAAAATCATCACCCATGCCTTTGTCTAAACGGCTTTTTTTCGACCACCCGTGGGCAATCATAATTCCTAAATTGGGGTGTATGCGTGCAAACATCCATTGAAAAAAGCGATTGGTAAAGATTTTTTTCAGGAAATGGTAGCCGGTATCGAAAGGATCGAGACCATCACCGTGAGCCAGGAAAAACTTTTTACCGTTGAATGTTGCCCGCATCTCGTTGTAGTGAACGTGGACTCCCAGTTCCGATGGAAGATAGTCGAAGACCCAGACGTCATGATTACCCGTAAAGAAATGAACCGGAATTCCCGAGTCGGCTATTTCCGCAATCTTACCCAAGGTGCGGGTGAAGCCGCGGGGAACTACCTTATGATATTCGAACCAGTAATCGAAAATATCGCCCATCAGGAATAAAACGGCTGCATCTTGCTTAATCTCATCCATCCATCGAACAAAAAGACGCTCTCGTTCTGCGTTATTCTTTAAGGCCGGAGCACCGAGGTGAACATCCGAAATGAAATATATTTTTTTACCCTGCTCGATCAAACTTCCTGTCTTTTAGTTGAAGCGTAGACAAATATACGACTTCGGTTTGTTTGTAATTCCAATTGAAATAAGTGCGTTTTATTTTAACAGGTCGCTCAATAGGTTATTTAAAGCTGGTCCTTTCAGGTCCTTGGCGATAATTTTACCGTCTTTATCCATGAGGTAGTTATAAGGAATGGAAGTTACATTATACAGACCAACCGCTTTCATGCTACCTTTCATGTCGCCAACATTCGTCCATGTCAGCTTGTCTTTATCGATTGCATCCAACCATTCGTAACGGTTTTCATCTACTGATACCTGGTAGATATCGAATCCTTTGTTTTTGTACTTCTTATAAACTTCGGCCAAAACCGGGTTCAAAATGCGGGACCCGCGATCCATCGCCGACCAAAACTGTAGCAGCACGTATTTGCCGCGCATCGAACTTAACGCAATTTCTTTTCCATCCGGGTTGGGGAGAAGAATATCCGGGCTGTTTACCCCTTGGGTTTGGATGAAGTTTTTCATTTTTTCAGCCCGCTCTTCTTGCATCAATTGCAGTGTGTTACTGTACAATGCCTTTACATGTTCCGATTCGGGGAAGAATGAATTCAATGCTGATGCAGCCAGTTTCAGCGATTGCAAATCCTGGATCACATAAGTTTCGTCATCGAACTTCTGGTAAAGAGCCAGTACGTTTGCCATCGAAAATGGATGATCTGAAACAAATTTCTGTGAATATTCAACCTGAGCCTGGCGGATGGCATTATACTCCTCATTCCATTTCTTTTGCTTTTCAGCAAGGTCCGGATCATTGCGAAACGAAATTTGTAAGGTGCGCAACGAATCAAGCTGATGTTTGGTACGGGTCAGGTGCTGATTCAATTCTTTCACAAACTGGGAGCCTTCAGATCCGGAAACCGAATATTCGCGACCAAAATTTGCAGCGTCGCCCTTGACGTTGACGTGTTCGGCAGAATCAACCAATAGTGTGATGAAGTTGTTCTGACTTAACCGCAAAAGGAAAAAGGTAGGATAACTAACATTTCCTTCGAAGCTAAAATCCCCGTCTTTACCAATCTTTACGGAATCGATTGTCTCTGTAGATGACACCTTTAATTCATCCAGATAGAGGTACGAACCATCAGCATTGCTGATTTGACCTTCGATTTTATACTTTGTAGAATCGTTACATGCAACAATTATTGTTGTCAGGGCTAAGAGTAAAACACCAAATTTTCTCACGGATGACATATTTTTTATTCGAGCGGTAAAAATAATAATTTCAACCTCAATCAGGTATGAAGAATGAATCTTTTGAAACATGATTTTCAGAACAGTGTCTTTATCTTCAATTCAAAAATGTATTTTTGGCCTTCGCGAGATAGAAAAGCTAACATGAAGATTTACCGAGATATTGACGAATTTCACGTAGAAAATCCTGTATTAACCATTGGATCATTCGATGGCGTTCACCTCGGACACCTGAAAATCATTAACCGGTTAAAGGATATTGCACGTGAAAAAAAAGGTGAAAGCGTCATCTTTACCTTCTATCCACACCCTCGGTTGGTGCTCTTTCCGGAAGAAGGGAATCTTCGTTTGCTGACAACACTCCATGAAAAAATCCGCCTGTTTGAAAGAGCTGGAATTGACCATTTAATCATTTATCCCTTCACAAAGGAGTTTTCGCAGTTGCGTTACTCCGACTTTGTAAAAACGATTTTAGTTGATGCTTTGCGAATCAAAACGCTGGTGGTAGGCTATGATCACAAATTTGGCAAAAATCGCGAAGGTAGCTTCAACATGTTGCAGGAGTTATCGGCAGAAATGGGTTTTGGCCTGGAAAAACTGGATGTTCTGTTGATTGATGATATCAATATTAGTTCCAGTAAAATCCGGGATTCGTTGCAAGCCGGAAATGCACAACGGGCCAATCGCTATCTGGGCTATTCGTACACCTTGCATGGTACAGTGGTTGAAGGACAGAAGATTGGGCGAAAAATTCAGTTCCCCACAGCAAATGTCCAGGCATCCGATCCGAATAAACTGATTCCCGGTCATGGGGTGTATGCGGTTTATGTGAATGTTGAACACAAGCGTTACATGGGCATGTTGAATATTGGCACTCGCCCAACTGTGAATAATAATGCAGATAACCGGAGCATTGAAGTTCATCTTCTGGGTTTTGAAGGGAATCTATATGGAAAGGAACTTGAGATGGAATTTGTTGAGAAAATCCGGGACGAGCAGAAATTTGCCTCCATCGACGATCTTCGTGTTCAGCTGGAAATGGACAAGCAAACCGTTCTCATCCATCTGGCCAATCAATAATCTTTCAGGAACATCGTTTGCAGATGTATTCCAGGCGTTGAAACAACACGCGGAAACAGCCTTTTGAACTTCCTTTTGGGGCACCAAACAGCATTCGTCATCTTATCTAAAAAAATACTGGTCATTTAGTGGGAAAGAATTATCTTTGCACTCCAAAATTAATTGAGAATGACGACAGTAACAGAAACACAATTGGAATACAAAGTAGCTGATTTATCACTGGCCGACTTTGGACGGAAAGAGATTGAGATTGCTGAAAAGGAAATGCCCGGATTGATGTCAATCCGTAAAAAATATGCAGCCGAGCAGCCCTTGAAAGGTTCTCGCATTATGGGTTCTTTGCACATGACCATTCAGACTGCTGTTTTAATTGAAACATTGGTTGAATTGGGTGCTGAAGTACGCTGGGCAAGCTGTAACATCTTCAGTACGCAAGACCATGCTGCTGCTGCAATTGCTGCTGCAGGAGTTCCTGTTTTTGCATGGAAAGGCGAAACATTGGCCGAGTATTGGTGGTGTACCGAAAAAGCACTTGACTTTGGCAACGGGTTGGGACCGAACCTGATTGTTGACGATGGTGGCGACGCTACCATGATGATTCACCGTGGTGTTGAGGCCGAGAAGGATGCTTCAATTTTGGATGAAGAGGTTGATGCAGAAGATGAAATCCAACTGAATAAAATACTGAAACGCATTTTAGCAGAAACGCCTAATCGCTGGACTAACGCCGCGAAAGAGATTAAAGGTGTGAGCGAAGAAACAACTACCGGAGTTCACCGCTTGTATCAGATGATGGAAGAGGGGAAACTGTTGTTCCCGGCTATTAACGTGAACGACTCGGTTACTAAATCGAAGTTCGATAACCTGTACGGTTGCCGCGAATCGTTAGCCGATGGTATTAAACGTGCTACCGATGTAATGATTGCCGGTAAAGTTGTGGTTGTTGCCGGTTATGGCGATGTTGGTAAAGGTTGTGCCCGTTCGATGCGTGGTTACGGTGCTCGTGTAATTGTTACCGAGATCGATCCGATTTGCGCATTGCAGGCTGCGATGGAAGGTTTCGAGGTGAAAACCATGGATGATGCCCTGGCTGAAGGGAACATTTATGTGACAACAACCGGAAACAAAGATATCATCACTGCCGAACACATGGCTGCCATGAAAGATCAGGCTATCGTGTGTAACATTGGCCACTTTGATAACGAAATTCAGGTGTCTCGTCTGGAGCGTTGGCCGGGAATCGTTAAAACGAATATCAAACCTCAGGTTGATAAATACAGCTATGAGGATGGCCGCTCAATTTACTTGTTAGCTGAAGGTCGTTTGGTAAACCTGGGATGTGCTACAGGTCACCCAAGTTTTGTAATGAGTAACTCATTTACCAACCAAACATTGGCGCAAATTGAATTGTGGAAGAACGACTACAAATTGGATGTTTATCGCTTGCCGAAACATTTGGATGAAGAAGTGGCTCGTTTGCACCTGGAACAAATCGGGGTGAAGCTGACCAAGCTTTCAAAAGAACAAGCAGCTTACATCGGTGTAAAACCGGAAGGTCCTTACAAACCGGAACACTACCGTTATTAATTCGATCTTATTAGAATCAAGATACTAAGCAGCTTTCGGGCTGCTTTTTTTGTACCTTCAAAGCATGGATAAGCAAAACGAGCAAAGAATCGTAGAGCAGTTTATGGCGCTTTTGGAGGATGTGCCCAAAGGGAAGCTGGTTGAGGGAGAATCGCCCGATTTTCTGTTGAAGATTAATCGGAAGAAAACCATTGGCATTGAACTAACTGAGTTGAAAGGGCAAAATTTCATTCAACATTCGGGGAGGCTGAAGCAACCGGAGGAGCTTATTCATAAACTGGCCGAAACAATTGCTGCAAAAGATCAAAAGCTGGGCTTATATCAGCGGAAAAGATTACACCAGATTTGGTTACTTGTTCACCTGGAACACCTGAGTAAGATCAATTTCAACTTCCAAAATAAACTGGGAAAACTGTCCTTTAACTCTGTCTTTGATCGGGTATTTTTGCTGATTTCGTCTACCGATCAATTGTACGAACTGTGTTAGTTTGCAACATAGATGTAGTTGGAGGTTGCCGAAATGGCGTAAAGTCTGAGTGACTCGGTGCTTGGTCCAGATATCAGGGAGCCCCCATCAATCAGGTTAAACTTTGATCCACACTCGGGACAAGTCCCGATTCCGCCTTCGTTCTCTACAATGACTGAAGCATCAGCTTCGTAAGGACAAGCAGCATCGCAAGCCAGGTATTCGAGCCCGTTGTAGATGATGAAAATACCGCCATAGCCGTATTTTGCAAAGTAGGTGACACCGGCAACTTTCAATCCGTTGTAGGTCGTTAAACTTAATCGGGCATCAATATGTACATACGGAATTGATGTTTCCATATCTTTTGAGCACGAAGTAGCACCAGCGATAATCAGCGTCAGGACTAAAGTTAATCTTAAGAAATATGGTTTGATGCCATTCATTTTTTATACCTTTATAAGCAAAACAAATTTCAACGCAATTTATTTCATTGTAGTTAGAATTTAGTCGTATGGAAGATTATATTTTCATCATTATAGCATTGGTTTTATCTGTCATCGGTGCGATGAACAGTTCCAAGAAACGGAGAGAGCAAGCCATGAATCAGATGGACGATGAACAGCCAAGGTCTCCGCGTTCAGTTTTTGAAGAGTTGTTTGAGGACGATTTATTTATGACCGGCAAACAGGAAGCCAATACGGTGCCTCCACCGGTTGAAACAATTCTTACTCCGAAAAAGAAAACGGCTGAAGCCCGGCCCCAAATGCAGGCTCCTCCCAAGATGGCTCATCGGCGAATGGAGCATAAAAGCCTGGCACAAACGGATAGCCGGGTAAAAAGTACATCGAAGGCTCCGGAGCTGGAGAAACTCTCTCGTGAAGATGAAGCCAAACTCACCCCTCGGAATTTATTTCTGGAAGATTTTTCGCTGCGGAAAGCAGTCATCTATTCGGAAATTCTAAATCGGAAATACTAGAACTTTTTAGTTGACAGGAGTTTAAGGAGTATTTTTAAACAAGGGATTCGTATAACTCAAATATTTTATTTAGCTTTGCGTAGACAAAGAGTTCCGCACGCGGAATTCTTTTTTGTTTATATGAAGTCACATAAATTCAAATAAAAGTAAAAGAAATGGGAAAAGTGGCCTATATCACTCAAGACGGTTTAAATAAACTGAAAGCTGAGCTTGATCAGTTGATGAACGTCGAGCGTCCGGCTATTTCAAAGCAAATTGGTGAAGCCATTGAAAAAGGTGATATTTCGGAAAACGCGGAATATGATGCAGCCAAAGATGCTCAGGGAATGCTGGAAGCAAAAATTGCTGTTTTACGCGATAAAATTGCGAATGCACGGATTATCGATGAATCTAAAATCGATACCAGCAGCGTGCAGATTCTGAACAAAGTAACCATCAAAAACAAGAAGAACAATGCTACGATGGTTTACACAATTGTATCAGAACATGAAGCTGACCTTAAATCAGGTAAAATCTCGATTGAAACTCCGATTGCCAAAGGCCTGATGGGCAAGAAAGTTGGCGATGTGGTTGATATTAAAGTTCCTTCGGGAATTATGCAGTTCGAAATTGTAGATATCTCACTTTAATCAGAAGTTATGGCTAGTTTGTTTACCCAAATCGTTCAAGGAGAAATTCCCGCTTATAAGGTGGCTGAGGACGACAACTACCTGGCATTCCTGGATATTTTCCCGGTTGCCCAAGGTCATGTGTTGTGTATCCCGAAAAAAGAAGTTGATTACCTGTTTGATTTGGATGATGAAAGCTATACCGGCCTGCAGCTATTTGCCAAGAAAGTCGCGACCGGCTTAAAAAAAGCCATCCCCTGTGCAAAAGTCGGAGTGATGGTACTCGGCTTGGAGGTACCCCACGCACACATTCATTTAGTGCCTATGCAAACTGAAGCTGATTTGTTACACTTCTCGGATAAAAAGAAATTTACCCCTGAAGAGTTCGAAACAACTGCAGCTTTAATTGCTCAAAATATTGAATTGTAATTTTTGAAAACCATCAGTGTTAACTGGTGGTTTTTTTGTCTTTGTCACTTTCCCCTAAAAAAATAAAAGGCGCCCGAATAGTCGGACGCCTTTCTGTTTTATAGCTGTGCATCTAGATTCTAATTCCTACACCAATCTGAAAGGCATTGTTGTGGATGCCGTTGTTAATATCGGTCATGCCCCACGAATAGCGCCCTTCAATATTTAACATTAAAAAGCTAAATCCTAAGCCCACGAAAGTATTGGTGTCATACCATTTGGCTTTATCGCCGCTCGGTGAGTTGTTTTCACTCAGTTTCACATTGAATGTGGCTCCTGCCAGGCCGTATATCGGTCCCAACTTAGCTTTTAAGCCAACGGGTGCTCCCAGATAGTTAATGGTATAATTCTCGTCCGTTATTTTGGCTTTTGCCTGGGAATATTGTAATCCTGAATGAAAAAACAGAAAGGGGATAATCCTGGTATCCTTGTAAGCATTGATGTATAATGAGCTTCCTGTTTTCCCGATTTTACTGCCGTCAACTTTCATCATGGTGTTTTGGTAGCCCACACGCAGGCCAATCTTTTGGGCCTGTGATTGGAGGCTTACAACGAAAATCAAAGCGACTACTATTCCGATTGTTTTTTTCATGGTCATGATATTTATTGTGAGAACTCAATTGATTCTGTTTTCATTGCTGTGGGTTGAGGAAATCCAAGCCGGTAGGTTCAGGAATTTTCAACTTGACGATATAAATTTACGAAGTTGGACTGAGCTATAAAATCTTAACTCTTTAAAATATAGGATAAATTAGTTTTGACAGGTTAAGTTGGAGGTTTTGGTGGTGTTGCTTCTGAATTTGGAATGGGACTAATTCATCAAAATCTTTCTTTTCTGGTGCGTGACTTCTTTGTACATTTAGGCTTCAAAATAAAATGACAATGGAATTTATCTATCTGCTTGCAGGCCTAATAATTGGCTTTGTTGTGGCTTTTCTGTTTTTTAAATTGAAAGCGAAGTCGCAGGAGCTGGACGTGAAAAATGTGGATGCTGAACGCCTGGCTGCACAAACCGACTATGAGCGAACTAAAGCCCAGCTGGAAGAGCGGGTGGTCAATTTACAGGCGGAAAAGAACCGACTGAGTGAGGAACTAGAACAAACAGAGAAGGAGAACGAGCAAAAATCGGAACGTCTGGCCAGGGCTGAAGTGGAGTTTGCCAACCTGCGTGAAAAGCTGGCGACGCAGAAGCAGGAGATGGAGGAGTTACAAAAGAAATTTACGACCGAATTCGAGAATGTCGCTCATAAGATCTTGAAGCAGAACTCGCAGGAGTTTACACAAGTGAACCAGAAAAATATCAGTGAGATTCTGAATCCTCTGCGCGAGAAGATTCAACTGTTTGAGAAGAAGGTGGAGGATACTTACGAGAAAGGCTTGAAAGATCAGACTGACTTGAAAGCCGAGCTGAAGAAGTTGCACGACCTGAATATGCGTATTAGCGATGAAGCTAACAACCTGACCAAAGCACTGAAAGGGGATGTGAAGAAGCAAGGGAACTGGGGCGAAGTTATTCTGGAGAAAATCCTCGAGCGCTCGGGTCTCAAAGAAGGGCAAGAGTACAGTAAGCAATTTAGTACCCTAAACGATAACGGTCAGCGCATTCAGCCCGATGTGGTGATTAACCTGCCGGATCAAAAGCATATTATTGTTGACTCGAAAGTGTCGCTGATCGCTTACGAACGTTGGGTAAATGCCACCGATGATGAGGAACGTGCCCGTCACATCAAAGATCACCTGGGCAGTTTGAGAGCGCATGTGAAAGGCTTAAGCGAAAAGCACTACCAGGCAGCCAAGGATATTAACAGCCCCGATTTTGTTCTGTTGTTTGTTCCTATCGAGTCATCCTTTAGTGTGGCTATTGAGGCCGACCAGGAATTGTTCTCCTATGCCTGGGATAATAAGGTTGTGATTGTTAGTCCTTCGACCTTGCTGGCTACCTTGAGAACCATTGCATCCATTTGGCAGCAGGAAAACCAAACCCGTAACGCCATTGAAATTGCCCGTCAGGGAGGGGCTTTGTACGATAAGTTTGTGAACTTTATCGGTGATTTGGAAAAGGTTGGTAACAACCTGGATCAAACGCGGAAAAACTACGATTTGGCGATGAATAAACTCAACGACGGGCGTGGCAACCTGGTTCGTTCGGCTGAGAAGTTGCGAGAGCTGGGCGCTAAAGCTACGAAGGAATTACCGGCCAAGTACCTCGACGAATAGCATCTTCCA